>DAIQPV010000034.1:7478-15342 GCA_036787145.1 Rhodospirillales bacterium | reverse complement strand
AACCAGGGCCGAACTCACGGTTGAGCCGGACGTTGTCAACAAGCAGAACGGAATTCTCGCTCACCGGCGATCCACCCACTCTGTCGTTCACGGACGCAAAGCCGATCGTTAGCTCGCCTGCTGTCGGGGCCGTAAAAACGGAAGACCGCCAACCGCTTGAGCCCTGGTCGCCAATGTGCCGGACGTCCGTAAGCAAGAAGAGCTGGGGACTGCCGGCGCCCGTTACGGAGAAGACCGCAAAGTCGTTGTCGGCGCGCCCGTCGGCTGGGTGGAAAACAAAATCCCGCGCGTCGAACATCCAGTCGAAAGACACTTCGTCACCCGCCCGGACAGTGACGCTCAATTTTGCAGCAGAGCCGGTCGCCGGGAAACTGCCGTCCAGATCCTTGGGCAAAGAATTCTCGGGCTGACCGAGGAAGCTTTGGAGTTGCGGCGTCGTGAAGCCGGTCGCATCGAGGCGAGCGAGCCAGCTTCCGTCCGTTGGCGAGTAAAGGTGCTGCGGGCCGTCTGTTTCCTGGTACTGGGAGACGGTGGTGACGGCGGCGCTGGATCGGTTGGTAATCGGGAACGGCGCTTCGAAGCTGTCGACCAGCCGCTCGGTGTCGGACCGCCCGGTAATGGTGACCGTGACCGTTGCGTCGTCCACGCTGCCGTGACCGTCCGATATTTGATATCGGAACGTGTCGTGATCGATCTGGCCGGCGTTCAACGCGTCGAATTGGCCGCGGGGGTCATAAAGGATGGAGCCGTCTTGGTTGACGGTTACCTGCCCCCGTGTGCCCGTCGTATCAACAGAAAGAAGACTGAGGCGGTCGTTGATGTCCGGGTCCGCGTCGTTATCGAGGACCCGCAAAGTTGCGACCGTGTCTTCGTCCGTCACGGCAACATCGTCGGTCGCCGTCGGCGCATCATTGACCCCATGCACGGTCACCGACACGGCTCCGGTGGAAACCGATCCCTGCTGGTCTGCAATGCTGTAGAGAAAACTGTCGTGGGCGGTTTCGCCTGCGCCAAGATAACGGAAGTGGTCGAGCGGATCCCAGATGACGTTGGTGCCGTCAAAGGATACCGCTCCGGCCGAGCGGGTGCCGTCGGCGCCGATAAGCCGTATCCCGTCGCCGAGATCAGCGTCGGTGTCGTTGGCGAGCAAGGTGGCGGCGGCAATCGTCAGACGCGTCGCGGCGGCGGAAAGGAGGTCGGGACCGGCAACAGGTGCATCGTTAAGACCTGCCACGCTTACATCCGCCCGCGCGGAACTCATGCCCCCATGTCCATCGGCGATCGTGTAGGTGAACCCGTCTGTGCCTGACTGACCCACGGCGAGGCCTGCAAAAGCGGCGCGCGGATCCCAGACGAGGTTGCCATCGCCGGACAGGCTCACCGCCGCTCCGGATGGGAGCGTCACCTGCCCATTGCCGGCGATCGCCTGACCATTGATGGCGACGACGGCCAGGTGGTCGGACAAATCCGGATCGTGATCGTTGGCAAGCACCGGAACGCTCAAAGGAACGTCCTCGTTACCATAGGCCACGTCCGATCCAGCGGTCGGAGCATCGTTCCGGCCCGCGACATTGACGAGCAGGGTACCGACCGACTGAGCACCGTGCCGGTCTTCGATTGTGTAGGTCACGGTGTCGACCAGCGTTTCACCATCGGCGAGCGCTTCAAACGCGGCAACGGCACGTGGGTCGTAGGCGATCCCGGCGCCGGCGATCCCCGGGAAGGTGACGAGTGCGCCGGAGGCGGCGGAAGCGGCGACGATGCGCAACGTGGTCACGTCGTCGTCGCTGTCCACATCGTTGTCGTTGGCGAGAACAGGGATCCCAACGACAGGACCGTCTTCTTCTGCGGAGGCGTGATCGAGCACGGCGATGGGAGCGTCGTTCAGCCCGGTCACCGTCACTGTCACGCGCCCACCGCCAACGCCGCCGTTGGCATCGGTGATCAGATAACTGAAGGTGTCGAAGCCTGTTTCTCCCGCTGCGAGAAAATCAAACCGACCGCGCGGATCCCAACTGATCGCCCCAGCATTGTCCATAAAGACAGCCGCAAGCGCACCTGTGGCATCGACTCCGGCGAGCCGTAGCGTCTGATGGGCGGCGCCCGGGGAGGCGCTGTCGTTGGCCAGGAGGGCGGCGGGGGACAAACTTGCGGCGGTGTCTTCATCCACCGCTGTACCGTTCAGCAGGGAGTACGTATCTTCGCCCGCGACCGGTCGCTCCCGGTAAGTGACAAAGCTTCCTCCCGATTCACTCCGGACCTGCTCGTACTGCGAATCAAAGGCCCGGTTGAGCCGCAGATTGTCGATCATCAGGGACGACGGATTGGCCGGGGCCTGATCGTTAAGAACTGCGAATCCTACCGTCAGGCGAAGCTCGCCCGCCGACGGCAGGGCAAAGGCTGATCCGAGGTCGAACACGGAGGTCTTCCAGCCCTCCGAAGGGGCTGTCATCCCGCGCGAGTCGGCCAGCTTGAAGATTCGGAAGGAAGAGCCGTCTGTGACGGTAAAGACGCCGTAATCATTGAGGTCGGTCAGTCCCGGGGCGGTCTCGGCTGATATAAAGTTCCAGTCAAAGGAAAGCGTGACCCGGCCGTCGACAACGTCCGCCGATCCCAGCGACAAGAGGGTCCGCGTCGCGGAGCCGGTCGTCGGCGGGGAGTTGCCCACTGGATCCGAGGGCAGCGGGATCAGCGGGCGACCTCCCTGCGTGACGTCGCTTGACAGGTAACTTTCGATCGAGGCCGCGTTCGAACCCTCTGCCGTGAGGATCAGCATGCTTGACTGATGCGTCGGCTGGAAAGCGCTGCTCACCGGTGCAGGCGGGGCAGCGCTGACGACGGCGGAACCGAGAATTCCGGCATAGAGATTGGGCAGGCCGCTCCCTTCGTATGACTGGAGCAGTTCCTGTTGCGAGGGCACGGTGGCCGACCGGCCGATGATGGTTACCGTTACGACGGCGGTATCCCGGCCGCCGACGAGATCGTCCACGACGTAGCTGAAGGTATCGGTCGCCGTTTCGCCCGGCGCGAGGCTATCGAAGGCATGACCCGGCTGCCAGGTTACTGTCCCGTCGGCGTTGATGCGGACGTGCCCGAGGCTCCCCGTCGTGTCCACGGAGAGCACGCGAATGTTGCCGCCGGCGTCCGCATCCGTGTCATTAAGGAGTACAGGGATGCGGACGGCGCAACTGGAGTCGGTGACCGCCCAGTCCGGGGCCGCGACGGGAGGTTCGTTCGTCCCCTGGATTTCAATCGTAACAGCCGCTGTCGACGGCGCGCCCGAGCCGTCGACAATGGTGTAGGTAAAACTGTCCGTTGCTCGCTGGAAAGGCTGCAGGCCGGAAAAGCGGCCATTGGGATCATAGGTGAGGTTACCATCGGCCTCGACGGTGAGCAGAGCTCCGCTCGCAAGGGTAATCGTCTTTCCGACGCTGTCCCCCGACCCGTTGATTGCGACGACCTTTTTGATATCGTGCAGATCGGGATCGGTGTCATTTGCCATGATCGCGGGGCCGGGCAACCGCAGCACCGTTTCGGCGCCGATCATCAACATATCCGGGACAGCGGTGGGGGCATCGTTCTTGCCCGTTACGGCGACGGTGACGAGGCCAGTCGAGCGTGCACCGTGACGGTCTTCAACCGTGTATGTGACGGAGTCGGTTCCCGTCTCGTTCGCACCCAGACGGTCCCAGTGGCCCGCTGCAGAGTAAGATAACACGTTGCCTGTCCCGATGATGACGGAGGCCCCTGATGTGGCTTGCGCGGCGACAACCCGCAGCGTTGTGGCATCGTCGTCGCCATCCACGTCATCATCGTTCATCAGCACGCCGATGGCGACGGGGGGGCCGTCTTCGCCAGCCGAGGCGGTGTCCGGCCTGGCGACCGGTGCGTCGTTTCGACCTTCGATGCGGAGAAAGGCGTCGGCTTCGGCGAAGCCACCGTTACCATCGGCGATGCGATAGCGAAACTGTTCGGTCGCGGTTTCGCCAAGCGCAAGACTTTGGTACGAGGCGGCTGGAGACCACAAGAGACTGCCGGAGGCGTCGAGGCTCACGATGCTGCCGGACGCCAAGACCACGTGGCCGCCGGTCATGATCGCCGAGCCGTCGATTGCCACAACGCGGAGCGTGTCGTGCGTATCGGGGTCCACATCATTGGCAAGCAGGCCAAGAATGGCGCCCGCATCCTCATCGACCGTGGGAGTATCGATCACGGCAACCGGCGCGTCATTGACGCCATGGACCGTGACCGTAACCGAAGCGGTGGAGCGGGCCCCGTACCGGTCCTCGACCGCGTAATCAATCACATCTGTGACTGTCTCGCCCGCGCCGAGCGCCTGGAATCGGCCATTTGGCTGATAAAAAACCCCTGCACCCGGCGAGCCTGAGAAGCTTACGATAGCGCCGGAGTTCGCCGTAGCCGACACGACGCGCAGGGTGGCGCCGCTGTCGTCGCTGTCAATGTCGTCATCGTTCGCCAATACGGGAATGGTGATTCCCGTGCTATCTGCATCGGCGCCTGCCGTGTCGGCGATCGCTTGCGGCGCATCATTCCGACCATCGATCAGCACGGTCACGAGTGTTTCGGCCGACCCGCCATGGCCGTCTTCGATGCGGTACCGGAACGTGTCGGTGGCGGCTTCGCCGAGCGCCAGGCCATCGAAGTGCCCGCGTGGATCGTAGACAAGAGCGCCGTCGGGTGCGCGGGTAACAGCGGCTCCTGAGCTGAGGATTACGGGAATTCCGGTGGCCACTCCCGTGCCGCCGATGGCGCTGACGAACAGATGGTCGCTGATATCGGGATCCGTGTCGTTCGTAAGGACGTCTATTCTGACCAAGCCATCTTCATCGCTACGCACCGTGTCCGGGATTGCCGTTGGAAGGTCGTTGGTGCCGACAACGGTAACGATCGCCGTCGATGAGGCCCGCGCTCCATGCCGATCTTCTACGACGTACGTGATCGTATCCTGAGCGGTCTCGCCTGCGGCCAAAGCCTTGAAGTGGTCGGCGGGGCGGTAGACGATGCCGTCGCCCGGTCGTCCCGAGAAATCGACGATGGCTCCCGACGCGGCGCCGGCGCCGACCACCCGAAGAGTGGACCGATCGTCATCGCTATCGACGTCGTCGTCATTGGCAAGGACCGCGATCGGGCTCGCCGCTGAGTCGGCAAAGAGGGGAACCGAAAAGTCCGGACGGGCTGTCGGCGCGTCGTTGACGCCGACAACCGTAACCTGGACGATGCCAAATCCGGTAACGCCGTTGCCGGCATCGACCTCATAGCGGAAGGTGGTGGTGGCGGTCTGGCCCGCAGCCAGACTGTCAAATTGCCCCGCCGGATCAAAGGCGATCGTTCCATCGCTGGAAAAGGTCGGTGCCCCGCGGGTATTCAGACGATCGAGGCCAATGATGCCCATCGGATCGAACGGGTCGGGATCGGTATCGTTCGAAAGCAGAGCGATTGCCGTCGTTGTTATTCTCGAGTCCTCGCTGGTGACGAGCACGTCGTCTCGCAGGGTTGGTTTCTGGACCAGGGTCCGCCAGCCCGCCCCGCTGTCGACGACCACATACTCGTCGCCGAAGGTGCGGTCGCGTCGCACGTTGTCAACGAAGAGTCGCGACGGGTCATCACCGGTGAGATCGTTGACCGTCACAAAGTTAAGGGTATAAAGCCCGGTCCTCTCCACCGTGTAAGAGAAGGTTCGCCAACCGGTTGCGCCGTTATGGCCGACTTGGGTGGCATCAGCGAGGGTAAAAATCCGGCCGTCCACGACGAAAAGGGCCGTGTCGTGGCGCGGCGACTCGTTGCCTGTATCGAAAAACCAATCAAACGACAGCTCGCTCCCCGCGGTCAGTTGAACCTGCGTCGAGCGAATCGCGCTGATGCTGGCGGGCCGCGCGTCAGGCAAAGCTCCTGCGAGGGTCAGGGTCGGCAGGCCCAGGAAATCGTCGATCGGGCCCATTCCTTGCGACGACGGCACGACCAGGGCCATTGTTCCGGCTTCGGTCGGCAGAATTTGACGCCGCAGGCTGCCGGGCCCCACATCGGGCACTTGCGGGGTGACGTCGGCGTTGCCGAACACGTCCCAGACAAGGCCCAGAGGCTCCCAATCGCGGAGTTTTTTTGACGATACGCCCGTATCCGAGATTCGGTCGGTCGATTCCTGGTCTTGTTGCCCCTGCGGTGATTCCTGGTCGAGCAGGACCTGCTGCGGTGCGCGCAGCAGGAGTTCCTCGGTCAGCGGCAGGGGTCTCGTGGGTCCGGAATCGCGCGTCAGGATCCCCGTGAAGGCGGGGTCCTGCAAGGAAGCGGGCTCGGGCTTCAGATCGAACAGCCCGATATCTCCGGTGACGGGGATGGGATCGCCCGGCATGGCTTCCAGATCACCGCCAGGCGAAGCTTCCAGTCCTTCTTCAAGGGTATGGCCCGACGAGACGTCGTGGGCTGGCGCGTTGGTGGTGTCGTCCGCGCCGGTCAAGAGGGCGGCCTCATGTCTCACCGTCGGCGGCTGATCCGATCCTTCGACGATAACGACTTCGTCACCTGCACGAATAACGGCACGGCCAAAGCCGTTCTCGACCAGGATACCCTCATTGCTGGCCGGCTCGTGGTCTGCCAGGACGACGCGCAGACCGTCGACCGCCGCATGCTGGAACGCTATTCCGTTCGCTCCCACACGCATCTGGGCTGCAGGTGTATGGATAAGCAAGGAAGAGGCAGGGTTGGTGCTCCCCAAGACGATGAAACGGCCGCCGGCGGCCTCGATCACTGTCGCATCATCGGTGGGATTGCCGAGAAGCAATTGCCCGCGATCTTGAATGGCGACGCGATGCCCATCGGGAAGTTCCACGACCACACTCCCCCCCGCCGCCTGAAGGAAGTCACCGCCTCGAAGGAACGTTCCCGAGATGGCCGGTTCAATGGCCCCATTGCCCCGAATGACCACGACGGCGCCGTCCACGGAGTCGATGCGACCGCCCGGCCCAGGCGAGGCACCCGGCGCCGGCGGAGAAACACTTTCGCCCGCGATCATGGGTGTTGGGTGCCGCAACTGGGCGCAGAGGCGGGCCAGACCATACGCAATGTGAACATAAGGCGTCCCGAAAGTGACCGGAGAATACAACCTGGATATTAACATACCTTAATAAATCCTCAAATGAGGAAAGAAACCTGTTTACGCGGGCATTCAGTGCCCCATATGGTCAACACCGGCTGCCAATGATGGTTGACACAAACCCAAAAATAGGTATATAAACCTAGTCTAGAAGCGGCAACCACTCTTGACGCAGGATATGCCACCGAACAGGGGCCCTTTTGGTGTGCTGATTGCAGCCGGCGGCTGCTGCCCAACCACCCATTGTAAGCGAAGGTCGATCATGGCTCTTCATCTCCAGATCAACGCCATTAAGCCGCGTGTCCAGTATCGAGCAGACGGTCTTCGACGCGAATTTCTGTTTCCCTTCGCGATATTTGCCGACCTTAATCTTGAGGTTTATCTGGAGAGCGAGCAGGTTCTGTCTGGGTTTACTGTCCAAGGCGCCGGCGAGAGCGATGGTGGCAGCATTGTCTTCGACTTTCCTCCTCCCGCAGGCGCGCTCGTGACGTTGCGGCGGCGGTTGGCCATGAAGCGAATGACCGATTTTCAGGAATCAGGACCGTTTCGCGCTGGCGTCTTGAACTACGAGCTCGACTATCTGAGCGCATCGCTCCAGCAGTTGGAGGCGGAAATGGAGCGTACCGTTCGGCTCGCTCCGGGAGACGTGGATGCCAGGACAATATTGCCCGACACGGCGGATCGGGCTGGACGTGCGATCGTCTTCGACAGCAATGGTGAGCTGACGGCGGTACCGACGAGCGATCTTCTTCA
>DAIQPV010000034.1:0-7468 GCA_036787145.1 Rhodospirillales bacterium | reverse complement strand
CAGACCGGCCAGGCTCTCTGGCGGAGTCTCGACGACATACCGGAGGGAACCGGCGCGCGGAGGTTCAGCGCCGCCGAGAAGGCCAAACTCGCAGCCATCGAGGATGAAGCCCAGAAGAATGCTCTGGTCGTCAGCGCCCATGAAAAGGCTTCGGCTGACGAGCCGGCGGTCCGCTCCTTCTCTCCCAAAGATGTTGCGGACATGGTGGCAATCCATGCGCCGGTTTACGACCACGCGGTCGCTTCGGTGTACGGGCGCACCGGTGCGGTGGTGGCGCAGGCGGGGGACTATACCGCCGAGCAGATCGCGGAGACGGCCGAGCGCGTGGTGATGACGGCGGCCGAGCGGGCGAAGCTGGCTGGCGTCGCGGGGCAAGCTGAGGCAAATCCGCCGCGCGTTACCCTGGCGGAAAAAAATAACGCTACGTCCACCGTCGTGCGAGGGTTCGCACCGATCGACGTTCGGGACATGGCCGCCGCTCTTGCTCCCTTACCTCCGGTGACGAGCGTGGCCGGACGCAAGGGAGCGGTTTCACTGACGAACGACGATGTTGGGCTCAGTGCCGTAACAAACGACACCCAGCTTCGCGCCGACCTTCTCTATTCGGTCAAGGTGGTCCCGTCGTCAGGCGACAAGCTCCTGATCAAGGACCAGACTGACGGCCAGCCGAAGATCATCGACTGGAGCCAGCTGCCTTCGGGATCCAGCTTCGTCTCGTCCGTCCACGGACGAGTGGGGGCGGTAACGGGGCAGCCGGGGGACTACACCGCGGATCAGATTACAGATACTGCCGCCAAGGTTCTGATGACCGCCGCGGAGAGGACGAAGCTTGGCGGAGTGGCAGCCGGCGCGCAGGTTAATCCGACGCGAATTACTGCGGCGGAAAAGACGGCCGGCAGCGCTGCCACGGTTCGCGGGTTTGCCCCCGCTGATGTGCGCGACATGGTCACGGCATTCGCTCCATCGGCTGCGGTGACGAGCGTGGCGGGCCGTGTGGGCGCGATCACGCTGTCGAAGGCCGACGTTGGTCTCGGCAGTGTCACCAACGATGCGCAGATCCGCGCGGATCTCCTGTATCCAACAAAAGCCGCACCTGCGGCCGGTGACAAGCTTGTCATCAAGGACCAAGCCGACGGACTCCCGAAGGTCATCGACTGGAATCAGCTTCCAACTGGGGCGGTTACCGCCGTCCACGGGCGCACGGGCGCCATCGTTGGCCAGCTCGGCGATTACTCCGCGGAGCAGATCACCGATACTGCCGCGAAGGTGATGATGACGGTGGCCGAGCGCGCCAAGCTCGGAGCCGTCGAGGCAGGCGCGCAAGTTAATCCGCCATTGATCAGCAAAGCGGAAAGGACGACTCCGCTAGCGACCACGGCCTTGCGCTCATACTCGCCAAAAGACATCGCCGAATTGATGGCTGCCGTCGCGGCGACGAATGTGCTCAGCATCGACGGCGGGAGCGCGGACACGGTGTTTGCTCCTGTGGCAGCCTGACATCGGAAGGCGGCGGCGAGGCCAGGATTAGGGGCCGCCGCCGGCACCGCCGTGGTTGTTGGCCTCCGGATCCATCAGGAGCGCCTTGCGCATCGTGTCCCAGGCCAGGGTTGCGCAGCGAATGCGAACGGGGAAGGCATGAACTCCGGAGAACACCAGCAAGTGTTCGAGCGCAGCGACGTCATCCTGCGGTACGGCCAGCCGATCAAAACGACCGAGCCGGCACATATCCTCGAACTCGCCGAACAGTCTTTCGCATTGCTCTGCGGTCCGGCCGCGCAAGAGTTCCGTCATCACCGAGGCTGAGGCGAGGCAGATCGCGCAGCCCTGGCCCACGAACGCAGCATCGGCGACAGTCCCATCGCTAAAGCGGAGGTACACGGTTACCTGATCGCCGCACATCGGATTATCGCCGTGCGCACTGGTGTCGGCGTCATCGGGTTTGCGAAAATTGCGCGGAGCCCGGGCATGCTCGACGATCACGGTCTGATAAAGATCTCGCAGGTCCCGCATCTAGCCGAACAGCTCCCTGACCTCCGCCAACGCCGTTATAAGGGCATCGACGTCGTCCAAGGTATTGTAAAGGCCAAACGACACGCGCGACGTGGCCGGCACGCCTAGTCGCCGCATCAGCGGCTGGGCGCAGTGGTGACCCCCCCTTATGGCCACTCCGGAGGCGTCGAGGATGGTCGCGACGTCATGTGGGTGCACGCCATCCATCACGAAAGAGATAATGCCCGACCGCTCCGCGCCGGCGGCGTCGCCTCCCGCCAGGAGTCGCATGCCGGGAATGTCACTCAGCCGCTCGATTGCGTAGGTTCGCAGGGCACGCTCGTGCGCCGCTACCCGATCAAGACCCAGTCGGTCAAGATACTTGCAGGCGGCCGAAAATCCGATTGCCTCGATGATCGGGGGCGTTCCGGCTTCGAACCGGTACGGCGGCTCCCTGAAGGTGGTGTTTTCGAAGCTGACTGAGGCGATCATCTCGCCGCCGCCTTGGTAGGGCGGCATGTCCCTCAGCAGCTCGCGTCTTCCCCACAGCGCACCGATCCCGGTCGGGCCGTACATCTTGTGCGCTGAGAAGGCGTAGAAGTCCGCGTCGAGTGCACGGACGTCCAGGGGAAAATGTGCGGCTGCCTGGCAGCCATCCACCAGAACGCGTGCGCCGGCTGCGTGCGAGATTTTGGCGACTGCTTCGATCGGCAGCACGGTGCCGAGAACGTTCGACACGTGGGTGACGGCGACGAGGCGGGTCCGTGGCCCGACCACGCTCTCGATACGGGAGAGCTCGACCGTGCCATCGTCGGCCATCGGCACCACGCGCAGGCGGGCGCCGGTTGCCTGGCTGAGGAGCTGCCAGGGGACGATGTTCGAATGGTGCTCCAGTTCGGTGACGACGACCTCATCGCCGCTGGAGCAGAACGTGCGACCGAAGCTGGCCGCAACGAGATTAATCGCCTCGGTCGCACCGCGGACGAAGACGACTTCATCGACGGCATTGGCCCCGATGAATCGTGCGACCGTTGCGCGGGCCCCCTCGTAGGCGTCGGTCGCGGCTTGACCGAGCGTATGGACCCCCCGATGCACATTCGCGTAGCGTGTTTCGCAGAACGCGTTCATCGCATCGAGGACGGCCCGCGGTTTCTGCGTTGTGGCGGCAGAGTCGAGCCACACCAAGGGCCGGCCTCTGATCTGTATTGTCAGAATGGGAAAGTCTCGGCGGGCCTGTTGCAGCGTGCTCTCCGCCGCTGTGGCTCCGGCTATGTCGACGTTCCCGACTGCCCGCATTCCGATGTCCCGCCTCCTCCGGCGCCCTTCGTTCGTCTCGCTTCGGGCAACGGCTTCTCCGAGTATATCCGGGCAAAGGAGCCAGTTTCCATAAAGGTCAGACGAAGCGGGAAGAGAACTGGCGCTGGCCCGGCCTCGAGATGCGTGTGATACCCTCGATGTGGCCGGTCAGTCTTGCGACGGTCGTGACCCAGGGGTACTCAAAACGTTGCGAGACCAAACCCGCCGCCGGTCTTTACCCTTTCAATCATGCTCCCCGCGTGGTTCGGCCCGAGCCGAAGCAAGCGCCGCGCTCGTATCAAGTGGCAACGGAAAGGGGCGATCGCTCCCGCTGGCCGTATCACATCAGCGGCGTTGAGCGGCGATAACAACGCGCGGGCCCGTCTTGAGCAGGCCTCCCGTTGAGAGTGCGATCGCCTTCATCGCGATGGACCGGAAGGGGAGGCGGCAGGCGCCACCACCGACGGCTGTTGAGTCTGCTGGCGAGCCCGCCATTCCAGAAACTGCGCAAACAGCGCTTCGCTGTTGTGTGCGCGATCGGATCCACGGCCGGCCTCTTTCATAAATTTGAGAAAGTCGTTGAATGAGGCCTTGAGCGCCAGGTCATAGCCTGTTCCCCGCGCCGTGGGCCGCCGGTCGAGCCAATCCTGCGCTGGCTGAAAGCGGGTCCAGCCGGGCACCTCTGCGGCAAGATTCACCTCCAGCCACTTCGGATGGCGTGGCGGCTGCATGAAGGCCTCGATGTTGTCGAAGAACGTCTCGACGAAGGTGCTGGTCCGGCGGTATCGGTCCGTATCCTTCTCCCAGTTATAAACGGCCATCACCGCACCAACGGCAACGGTATCCGCCGGTTGGTCCTCGTCAACGAGAGCCGGGTAGTCGGCGTGGGTCAGTGACGACGGCAGATAGATACGCAGCAAATCGGCACTCAACGGAACGGCCACGAAATGCAAGCCGGTTCCGGCCTCAATCCGCCGAAACAAGTCGGTCGGCTTGCCGGCGACGAAAACCATGGCTGAAATTTCGCCAGCCTTGAGCTTCTCCAGCGCCAGAGCCTGGTCGAAGTTTGTCGTTTCTACATTAAGACCTGATTGTGCGAACAGCGTTGCCGCGGTCATGGCGGTGCCGCTGCCGGCGCCGTCCACATTGACTTTCTTTCCCGAGAGGTCAGCGAGCTTCTGAATATCAGCCGCGGCCAGAATGTGAACCTCCTCGTTATAGAGCTTTGTAACATAGCGGACACGCTGCTCTATGTTAGGAAAAAGTCTCTCCTTGAGGATAAAACCAAGCACGTCCGACTGTACGATGGCAAAATCAATGCCCCGCAGATAAAGTAAATCGGTGATATTCTGCAACGA
The DNA here is from genome assembly GCA_036787145.1 of Rhodospirillales bacterium. Lineage (GTDB taxonomy): Bacteria > Pseudomonadota > Alphaproteobacteria > Rhodospirillales > Defluviicoccaceae > Defluviicoccus. Next base: position 2,825 of record DAIQPV010000034.1, on the reverse strand, counting down.
TCCTTTGCCAATAATCGGTAGAACGCGCAGCTTGTTTTCAGTGTCCAAGACTGTTGCAAGATCGCTGGCGATCCGGATATAGGTGCCGTTCACACCACCCGAGATGATCGCGATGGTGCCTTGGTTGACGCGCTCCCGCAGTGAATCGAGAGACTGCGCTGACGACGGGACGCCGTTGGCAATGACCAGACACAAAGCCAATGCGAGAGCCCCTGTTATTTTCTTCATCATGTCCCCACTAACGATGGCTGTCCCGCCCGCTGGGCGATCGCCGGCAACTTGCCGCGACTTTTCCACAAATGTCACAGATCGCCGGCAACCGGGCAAGCATCGCAAGCACTCGCTCGTCAGGAGGCCGCCTTGCCAACCCCGCTTTCGCCCCGCCTCTGCCCACCTGGCGGGCCGACCAAAGCCTGTATCGCAAAGGTGCGGGGACCGGCAATGACCCAACTGAGCGTGTGAACAAGAATCGCGACCGGTGGGAACTTGGGGAACCACAGCCTTGCGATCGATGGCCCAAGCCGCAGTCATCATAAAAATTTTTATTAAAAATCAGATTGTTAAGGGACAGACGTATATCAGCTGTCGCTAATGGCTTGGCACGCACCAAATTTATGGGTGATATTTAGCGGATCGAGACGGCCGCGAATGTGGTCTAGCCGGCTCGAAAAGGGAGGCAGCAATGCGGGGCTTTGTCGCGGAAAAGTGGCCGGAGTTGCTCGTCTTCGCCGGTTTCCTGTTCACCTGGGCCGCGATTGTTGTGCACAGTTTGTGACCCCTGCTTCTTTCGCACCTTCTCCTTTGCGAGCACGCGTTAGCCAGACTCACTCCCGGCCACGATCTCTCTACCGGTGATGCGCCGACAGAGTCGTTCGCCAAGGCAACGACCTGAAAAGCGCCGCGCGTGCCAACGCGGCTTTTATATCCCGCATCGGCTTGCCGCCGAAGCCGTGGCCGCGGCGACCGCCGGGTACCCGGAGTTGGTGCCGCTGTTCCGCGCCGCCGAGCCGGCGATGGGCGCCATCTTCGACGAAATCGACGGCATGGCCGCAGCGTTGCTGGCGATCGACCGGGCTGGAGATCCCCCACCCGCACCGCGCTTCCGCCAGGATTGGTTTCCCCGCCTTGATGCCGCGGCCGCCTACGCTCTGGTGCGTACCCGCCGCCCGGCGACAGTTGTGGAAATCGGCTGCGGGCATTCAACCCGCTGGTTCGCCCGCGCTGTTGCCGATGGCGGACTTGCCACCCGGCTGACCGCGATCGATCCGCGGCCGCGGGCGACGCTCGCCGGCTTGCCGATGACCTTTCTCCGCACAACGCTGCAGAAGGCCGGCACAGGACCCTTCGCGGAAGTAACGTCGGGCGATCTTCTCAGTCTCGATGGCAGCCACGTGCTGATGCCCGGCACCGACGTGGACATCGTCGTCAACCGGCTGATGCCGGAGTTGCCGGCCGGAGTCCTGGTCCATCTGCACGACATCTTTCTGCCGGATCCCTACCCGGCTCGCTGGCTTGGGCGCGGCTATAACGAGCAGCAGGCGGTCGCGCCACTGTTGTCGGGCGCCGGCTGGCGCATCCTGTGGTCGAGCCACTGGGCGGCGACGCGGATGGCCGGCCGCCTCTCCCGCTCCGTCGTCGCGGAGCTGCCGCTTCTGCCAGGCGCTCTCGAGGCCAGCCTGTGGCTGGAGAGTTTTAAATCTCCCTTATCCGAGTAGGACGGATTCTAAAATTCCCGAGCCTGCTTATCGAAAAGATGGGACTGCACAGTGAGTTGATGTTGCCGATCCGTAGGCGGATGGGGCAACTGCGCCCTGGCCAAACAGCAATTCTGAACTCTTTTTGGTGGCGGAAGCGCGCTGACTTACGAAATACACCCGTGTCTCCAGTATAAGTTGCATCATCGAAATAATTAACCGGTCTGTATTTGCAATTGAGCCCAGCCCTGACCACTGCCATTTTGATTTTTTCTAAAAATATCTCCGTGTTTAAGACTATAATAAACGAATCGCCAAAGCTTCTAATGCGCCTATCCAGCCGGATCGCTCCGTTAATGTCATGATTATACATGCAATAAATATTATACAACGGCCCGCCTAAACCGATTTTCCATGTTCCTTTAAGCTTCGTGCCATCAAATTCCAAGCGATTGGGTCCAGAACCTATAATAAGTTTACAAATATCTTTCGCTTGGACAATGCGATCTGTGCACTCTAATGCATCACCTCGTTCATGTTCATCAACTCTTGAAAAGTAGCTTTGAGAATTCATATATAGAATGCCATTCTTGAAATGGCTTAGATGGATTCGTTTCCCTATTTTTATGAGACACGCTGTAGGCACGGTAGTACGACCCGCTATCGACAAGTTGCTACGAGTAAGGATCGGCGGCGTCGCGCAGGCCGTCGCCGAGGAAGTTGAAGGCCAGCACGGTCAGGATCACCGGCACCATCGGCGCCAGCAGCCAGGGGTACAGCGCGACCGCCTCGATGTTCTGCGCCTCGGTCAGCAGCACGCCCCAACTGGTCACCGGCGGGCGCAGCCCGAGGCCGAGAAAGCTGAGTGCCGTCTCGCCCAGGATCATCGACGGGATCGACAGCGTCGCGGACGCGATCAGGTGGCTCATGAAGTTGGGAAGCAGGTGGCGGCCGATGATCCGGCGGGGACTGGCGCCCATCAGTCGGGCGGCGATGCAGAAGTCCTCTTCGCGCAACGCCAGCAGCTTCGAGCGGACGGCGCGCGCCAGCCCCGGCCAGTCGAGCAGGCCCAGGATGATGGTGATCCCGAAATAGACGAGGATCGGGCTCCAGCTCACCGGCAGGGCGGTG
>DAIQPV010000033.1:0-15344 GCA_036787145.1 Rhodospirillales bacterium | reverse complement strand
CGCCGAAACCGGTGCGGGTGGCCCCGGGGCACAAGGCCATGACATCCACCGGGTCATCCCTGAGCTCTTCGGCCAGCGCCTCGGTGAACTGTAGGTCGAAGGCCTTCGAGGCCGCGTAGGTGGCCAGCATCGGAAGGGGAGCAAACGCCGCGGTCGAGGCGACAACGATCAGCCCGGCGCGCTTCTGCCTGCCGCGCGCACGGGCCAGCATGCCGGGCAAGAGCCGCCGCGTCAGCTCGACGACGGCGCCGACGTTGAGAAGCACCGTCTGCTGCTCGGCGTCCACGGGGCTGTCGAGAAAACGGCCCAGTCGCCCGCCACCGGCATTGTTGATCAGCAGGTCGATCTCGAACGTTTCGGCCGCTTCGACCAGCCGATCGCGGTCCTTTCGGACCGTCAGGTCAGCAGCAAGCTTTTCGACCCGCCTGCCCGCACGCGTCAGCCGCTGCACCAGTTCGTCGAGTCGGCGCTCGTCGCGGCCGGTCAGCAGCAGGTCCGTCGTGCCCGGCATGCGGCGCGCGAAGGCTCGTCCGATTCCCCGCGATGCGCCCGTGATCAAAGCCCGCTGGTAGTGTTGCATCACCTCGCTCCGTCGCGTCTTGCCGCTTTATTTCGGCAATCGGGCGCTCGCCCGATCCGCCGACAAACCTGATCGCGTTAAGCCAACGCGGCTTCAAGAGCCTGCCGATCGGATCAGGATGCCTGCTTATCCTCGCCCCTGGTCGCGCCTGCCGCAAGCGGACACCGCCGGGTAAGTGCACGTCAGGGCCCGGGTGCGAGGCCTGTGCGATCGGGGGCGCTTCGGCCGGGGCCACCGAAAGGATTGCACGTCCGATGGCACGCCCCACTTAGCCGATTGTGCCGGCCGTCCAGGCCGAACAAGAGACGCGGAGCTGAGGAATGGCGAAAGCGATGTGGCAGGGCGAGGTCATCGCCGAGGCGGATCGGTTCGAAACGGTGGAGGGGAACATCTACTTCCCCCCCGAGACAGTGAACCGCGCGCATCTCCGCGACTCGACGCACACCAGCCTCTGCCCCTGGAAGGGGGTCGCGCACTATTATGACGTCGTCGTCGGCGCGCAGGTCAATCCCGCCGCGGCATGGTACTACCCCAATCCCAAGCCGGCGGCCGCCTCCATAAGGAATCACGTGGGATTCTGGAAAGGGGTTGTTGTGGAGGCGTAAGAACCACCAAGAGTTTGCGTTAATCGCGCGCACTCCGGCGGGCGGCGCGGCTTCTTTCCAAAGCTTCGGCGTGTTCGCGCAGCGCATGCGCGGTGGGCGAGCCGAGCTGACGGCGTCCCAGAACAAGCACCATGAGGAGTGTTGATGCCATGAAGGCAATGGGGTGGATGAACCAGCCGAAGCTTGCGAACGCGAAGTAATAGGCGCGGACGCCTGCGTTGAGTTCGCGCACCGCATGCGTCAGCACTTCCGTCATCCGTCCGGCATAGGCTTCGGTTTCGGCGGGGTCTTCCGAGGCGTCGGGGGCGCTGCCGATCACCGCGCAGAAATAATTGAACTGCCGCAACGCCCAGGTGAACTTGAGGAAGGCGTAGATGAAGATGCCGATCAGCAGCATCAGTTTCCATTCGAACAGCCGCTGCCCGCCACCCAGCAGGAGCGAGATATTCGCGCTTGCGGCGTAGACGCGGTCGGCGGATCCGAGCACGCCGATCAGGCCCGCCAGCACCAGCATGGTCGTGGATGCGAAGAAGGCGGCACTGTGGATGGTATGGCCGACCAGTTGTGAATCAACGATCCGGGCGTCCCGGTGCAGCAGGCGGCGCATCCACTCGCGGCGCAGGATCAACATCAGCGAATTGATCGCGGTCGGCCGTCGCAGCCGGCCATCGAACAGTGAAGTGTAAGCGAACCAGATAGCGAAGAAAACGCCGACCGCCGTCAGATCCAGTGCGGTAAAGCCGTCCGGCACCGTCTTTCGATCCTTTCTCTGCCCGCGCGCGTTCAAGGCTTGGCGCGGCCGCCGCAGCACGCGATGATCCCCCCATATCGAGGGGACAGACAAGCGGCATAGGAGGGGAATGCGCGTTTCCCGAGCTGAGCTCGCCGTTCTCGGCATCGCTGCGGCCGCCGGCATAGGCTTCGCCATGACCGCCTGCGACGATCTTCCGACAACCACGGTCATCCGGCGGATCGAAGATCCCTGGGCGCTGGCCCAGGGGGCCGGGCTGTTGCCGCTGATCGTGCGGGGGCGTCCCGCCTTTGCTTCGGATCAGGCGGTGGACGACGCTGTGTTCCGCGCGGCCACTCAGGCGATGACCTGGACGGCGACGCCGCCGCTGGTACAGGCGACACCCGGAGATGAGGCGGCCGCGATGCGCGTCGTCTACGTCTTTAACGGGGGCGGAGGGGATGCCTGTGCCGGAGCCCCCGCGGGCGGCGGGCCTCTCCCGAAGGGGCGGGTGACGCTCGTTGCGGCACTTTGCGACGGCGCGCAGTTCGTGGTCCGTGTCGATGGGCGGCTCGGGCGCAGCGAGGGCCTCGAAGACAGCCGGCTGCGCCGGCTGATCAGCCAGGCAACGCGCGACTTGCTCGCGCCTCCGCCTGCTCCGCGGCCGTAATGTCGTCTGTCCCGCAATAAGGGGGTGCGATTCAGACTAAGCGGCAACAAGACGCTTTGCCTCCACCGCGACTTACTGTAAAGGTGGCTGTTAAGCAGTCGCAAAGAAGAAGCAGGGAGTAGCGTCGGCGGGAAGTCGCCAGTGGTCTGGGCCGTTCCCAGCTCTGACTCGCAGAGTAGAGTCGAGCAGGAATTGGGTCAGACTCTCGGCACTTCGTGTTCCTCTCATCGTAGCAGAGAAAGGCTGGCAAGTCTGTCTCCACAGCGGGAGCAGATCGCTGGCTTTCAGTCTTCGAAATAACCGAAGCGGTCGGGATAGCAGAGCATGATCGGCGTTATCGGTATCGTCCTATCTCTCGTCCTTTTGATGTACCTCGCGTATCGGGGGATAAACGTTTTGTTCTTGGCGCCGATCTGCGCCACCATCGCCGTGCTGTTCGCCGGTTTAGATTCCCCACTCCTCGGCACCTACACGCAAGTGTTTATGGTCGAACTGGGCAAGTACCTCGCAAAGTTCTTCCCCCTGTTCATGCTGGGCGCGATTTTCGGCAAGCTGATGGACGATTCCGGGTCTGCCTCCGTCATCGCCCAATGGATCGCCGACAAGGTTGGGGCGGAACGGGCATTGCTGGCGATCGTGCTGGCCTGCGGCTTGCTGACGTATGGTGGGGTTTCGCTGTTCGTCGTCGCGTTTGCCGTCTATCCGATTGGCGCCGCTCTGCTTAGAAGGTCGGATACGCCAAAGCGGCTGCTGCCGGGCGCTATCGCGCTTGGCTCGTTCACCTTCACGATGACCGCGCTGCCGTACACGCCGTCGATTCAAAACGCCATTCCCTCTCCCTTTTTCGGCACCAACACGGGCGCTGCTCCGGGCCTCGGCATCATCGGCGGCTTCCTGATGTTCGCCATCGGCATGCTTTGGCTGACCCGGCGTGCGCACGCCGCGCAAGCCCGCAATGAGGGTTACGGCATCCACGACGAGCCGCCGGCCACGGCGGCGGCAGCCGAGCGGCGTCCGCCGTTCATCGTGGCGCTGGCGCCGATTATCGTCGTCATTGTCCTCAATTTCGTCTTTACCAATTACATCCTGCCGGCGATGGATACGGCGTTCCTCGCTCAGCCGAGATTTGGCGCAACCAAGCTGTCGGCGGTGCTTGGCATCTGGTCGATCATCATCGCGTTGATTGCCGCCTGCCTGACCTGCGTGGCCGTGAACTGGACGCGCTTTGGCAATCTGACCGATACGATCAACAAGGGCACGTTTGGCTCGATGCTGCCCATCTTCAATACCGCCTCGGAGGTCGGCTACGGCTCGGTGATCGCCTCCTTGCCGGCCTTCGCGCTCGTGCGCGACGCCATGACTGCGGTGACGACCAACCCTGTCTGGGCGACCTTCATTGCCGTCAATGTTCTCGCCGGCATCACCGGATCGGCGTCTGGTGGAATGTCGATCGCATTGACTGCCGTGGGCGATCAATTGCTGCAGGAAGCGCGCGCCGACGGGATCAGCGCTCAGATCCTGCACCGCGTCGCAGCGATGTCCTCCGGCGGCTTCGATTCGTTGCCGCACAACGGCGCGGTGATCACGCTCCTTGCCATCTGCGGTCTTACGCACAAGCAGAGTTACGTCGACATCTTCATTTGCAGCGTCGTCGGACCGGTGCTGGCCACTGTCGCCGTCATCCTGATCAACCAGGCCGTTGGTACGTTTTGAGGGCGAACGCTCGGGCGGAGGCTTACGATGCCGGCAACCCAATATCAGCACGTGATGGTCGCCCTCGACGAATCCGAAGCCTGGCATGCCATCGCCGAAAGGGCGGCTGACTTTGCCCAGAGGTTCCAGGCGCGGCTGACCTTGCTGCACGTCGTTGACCAGCGGGCGTTGGCGGCTGGCGGCGAGGTCGATGTGCCGCTGTTCGGCATGAACGAGCCGATGGCCCCCTCTTTGAGTGACCCCGCGCCTGTGCCGTTCTCGCTGGACGACCGCCTTATGGCGAACGCGCGGCAGTACCTCGGCATGGTTGCCGAGCATCTGCCCGACAGCAAGGCCGAGGGTGTCGTGATCGCTTCCAGCACCATCGCACATGCGATTGCCGCTTCGGCGCGACGCCGCGGCGTCGATCTGCTTGTCTGCGGCGCGCACCGGCGGCACTGGTTCGACGCGTGGCTGGGGTCGCCTGCTCAAGGCGTTATGCACGAGATGCCTTGCGACCTGTTTCTGGTCAGGTTGCCGTGAGACCGGCGGTGCCGCCTGGCTCCGCGCGCGAATCACAGAGAGGGAGGCGGCACATGCGTAGGCTGATGCTGTTGCTGGCGGCTTTGCTCGCGACGTCTCCGGCCAGCGCCGCAGAGATGCGGCTTCTGGCGGCGGAGCTGCCGCCGTTCACCTACCACGTTCCGCCACCGACCGTTTCCGAGATTGGCGAGGCGCACGGCCTCGTTTACGAGTTGGTGCGCGCGATGGCGAAGCGCACCGGGCACTCCGGGACGATCGAATTCATGGGCTGGTCCCGGGCGCAGGAACTGGCCATCATCGGGCCGAATGTGGGCATCCTGGCGCTGACCCGGTCGCCGGAGCGCGAGCCGTTCTACAACTGGATGGTCAACATCGTCACCGACGATCTGATTCTGGTGGGAAGCGCCGGGGTCGACGCCGCATCCCTCGACAGGGTCAAGGACCGCCCCACCGGTGTTCTGCGTACCAGCGGTGCCGAGAACCTGCTGCGGGAATTGAAGTTCACCCGCATCGAGCCTGCCAGCGAGGAATGGGTGAATGCCCTGAAGCTTCGCGAGCGGCGCATCGACGCCTGGCTTGCGCCCCGTCTCATGGTGCTGTACGGGTGGCGGGAGATCGGCGGCGACGCCTCGGCCTTGAACATCGGCCAGATCGTTCGCCCCTCTCCGATATACTTTGCCGCCTCGCGCGACGTTCCGGAAACGGAGGCCGACCGCTGGCGGGAAGCGTTTGCTCAGGTCCGCGCGGACGGCACGTATGACCGGATCCTCAGCTACTATCGACGACTAAAGGCGGAGCCAATCCCGGAAGAGCGACGCCGCTTCGACCGCATCGAGTGGGGCTACTGAGCCCACCAGGGGGAACCAGCCGAGTGTTGCGGATTCTGAGGCGGGCGATTGTCCTTGCCGGCGTGGTTGCGCTGACCCTGCTTGGCGTGCGCGCCTACGATGCCCAGCGCGGCGAGCCGCTGGAGCCCTGGCACACGGTCGTTCCGGACGAACTTGACGCCGACGAAATCGATCAAACGACCTGGAACGGCTATCTCGAAGCCGAAGGCGCGGCGTTCGCCGAAGTGCGGGCCGAGGTTACCGAAAAGCTCGATCCGTCGGAGCGACTCGCCTACAACCGTTACTTTGACGGCAGCCCGGTTTACCCGGGGCATTTTGCCACGGATTGGAATCACTCCTACATCCTGGAGCCCGACGGACCTCCCTCAGGCGTCGCTGTCTTCCTGCACGGCCTCACCGATGCGCCTTACAGCATGCGCAATATTGCCAGGCGCTATCAGCAGCAGGGATTTGTTTGCGTCGTGATCCGGTTGCCGGGCCACGGCACCGTGCCGGGAGGGTTGACGGCGGCCACGTGGCAGGACTGGATGGCCGCGACGCGACTGGCGGTGCGCGAGGGCGTCCGCCGCAGTGGCCCCGGGGTGCCGCTCGAGCTGATCGGGTATTCCAACGGTGGCGCCCTTGCGCTGAGCTATGCCCTGACGGCGCTGGACGACAGCAGCCTGCCGCGGCCGGACCGGCTGGTTCTCATCTCGCCGATGGTTGGTGTCACCGCGTTCGCGCGCTTCGCTGGTCTGGCCGCCTTGCCGGCGATGTTCCCGGCGTTCGCCCGCACGGCGTGGATTACCACCCTGCCGGAGTTCAACCCCTTCAAATACAACTCATTCCCCGTCAATGCGGCGCGGCAATCCTATCTCCTCACCGACTTTCTACAGCGAAAAATCCGCACCCATTCGCAGCAGAACGGCCTGGCCGATTTCCCTCCCGTCCTGACCTTCCAGTCGGTCGTTGACTTCACCGTGAGCACCCAAGCGATTGTGGACGCGCTCTATTCTCACCTTCCAGGCAACGGCAGCGAGTTGGTTCTGTTTGATATCAACCGCAGCAGCAAGATGGGCCTGTTGTTGCAGCCCTCCTTGGATGTCGCCGCGGACAGACTGCTTCCTCCGCCTCCGCGGCGTTTCACGGCCGCGATCGTCACCAACGACGATGGCGCGAGCCGTGACGTCGTCGAACGGAGCGTTGATGCGGGCACGACGGTTGAACGGATACGCGCATTGCACCTGATCTACCCGCAGGACGTCTTTTCGCTCTCCCACGTCGCGCTGCCGTTTCCCATCACCGACCCGCTTTATGGACTAGCGCCGGCAGGCGACGAGAGCTTTGGCATCAGCCTTGGGACGGTTGCGGCGCGCGGCGAGCGTGGCGCCCTGATCGTCAGTCTGGACTGGTTGCTGAGAATTAACTCCAACCCGTTCTTCGCCTATATGAGCGACCGGATCGCGGCATTTTCCACCGCCCCTCACCCGGCCGCTCAATAGGCTTCGCCACGGCGCCACGGCGCCACGGCGCCTCGGCTCAGGCTGAGGGCTGAGGGCGCGGCGGCCAGCCCGCGGCCCGGCGGGAAGCAAGGGTGGACGCATCGAGCAACGCGGTCAGGCCACGGATCGGAATGCCCAGCCAGTCCGGCCGGTTGGTGGCCTCATAGCGGATCTCGTAGAGCACCTTTTCCAGCAGAAACAGGTCGAGCAGTGCCTGAAACGCCTCGTCGGCCACCGGTACGGAGGGGCAGCCGGCAACGGCCGTCCGGTATCCCTCGGTGAACCGATCGACGACCCGTTGCTGCCAGGCGGCCAGCGTGTGGCGGAGGATTTCGGCACCGCCCGGCCGGACCTCCGGGCGCCGATGCAGGGCTGTCGAAGCGGCGTAGTCGAAGGATCGGATCATACCGGCCACGTCCTTCAGCGGTGAACTCTTGGCCCGGCGCTCGTGCATCGGCCGAAGCGGCTCGCCCTCGAAGTCGAGGATATAGAAGTCATCGCGGACCACGACGACCTGGCCGAGATGCATATCGCCGTGCAATCGGGTCTTCACGAGATCGCCGACGTCGCGGCCCTGCAGCCTTCCGGCGGCGACATCAATCTCGTTCCAGCGGCTCAAAAGCGCGTCGACCTCGGCGCGAACCGCGTCGCTGAGGCTGGGATCATTCATCACAAGCGCGAGGGCCTCGCGGGTCGTTTCTGCCTGCTGCCTGACCGCTGCGACCCACTCTGCAATGTCATCCGGACCGGTTGGCTCCGGGGTGAACGCCGGATCGTCGAACGGCGTCGCGAACGCCAGGTGCAACTCGGCAATCCGCTGCCCCAAGGTCTCCGCCAACGGCAGGTAGACGCCGTAAAGCTCGACCGGATCGTGATCGATGCTGCTGGGCAGGAACTCGAGCTGGCCAAGAACCCGGTCCAGATGATCGAGGGTGAACTCCCAGCCATCCCCCTGATTTCTGACAAAGCCTTGAAGGATTATCAGGGCGGTGGGCACGCCGTTCGCGTCCACGTACTCAACCGACCCGAGCGTCGGCGGCACATTCGGATAATTGGCGATGTCTGTAAGGAACCGTCCGACTTCCACCTCCGGGTGGACCCCTGGCGACAGGCGACGCAGCGACTTCAGAATAATGTCCTCGCCCACCTTCAGCGATGTGTTGCTCTGTTCGCGGCCGAGCCGATCGACGGAGATATCAGCCAGCGGAAGAGCCTCGGGGAACGCCGTCGTCGCGCGGAAGGCCAGCTGGCCGCCGGCGCGCGTGGGCAGCGTGAGATTGTCGCGAACGTTCGCCGTCACCGCGCGCGCAAAGCCGGGACCGGCAACCGCATCATGGATGGCTCCGATTCTCCCGCCGGTTCGGGCGCGCGCCAGGGTGAACGGCAGAAGGCGAGCGAACGGATCGTCGTTGAGGCTCTCCCACGCAATCGCCAGAGGCAGGAGATAACGCTGCAGCTCGCCGCCCTCGATATACGTGTCGAGAATCATTAACAGGAAATTGTCCCCGTCGCTCCGCAGCACGACAGAATCCCACAGAGCGACGCGCTCGATGCGCCGGCCTTTTGCCGCAAACCAACGTTGATTGGGCAGGAAGTCTGGCAAAATGCCTTGTTGCAGCAAGGCGGTGTTGGCTCCGTCTGCAATGCTGTCCCATCCTCGGGCGAGCACGATGGTGCGGAACTCCGGCAACGGCTGAACATGCGGTTCATGCCACTGCGGCGCTTCCACTTCCTCCGCCAGAAGAAACCAGTAGAAGCCATAGCCGGAGAGCGTGATGAAATAGGGGAGGTCGCCGATCGGCGGAAAGGCGCTCCGGCCGAGGAGTTCCACCGGCACGCGGCCCTTGTGGACGGCGAGATCAAGCTCGGCCGCCTGGGGCGCCGCACTCATGTTGGCGACACAGAGGATCGTCTCATCGTCGTCACTGCGCAGATAGGCCAGGACCTTGCGGTTCCTCGGATAGAGAAATGTCAGTTCGCCCCGGCCCATGGCCGAATGCAGCTTGCGCGACGCAATGAGGCGGCGCATCCAGTTCAGCAGCGAGGCGGGCTGGCGGAGCTGGGCCTCGACGTTCACGGCCTCGTAGCCGTAACCGGAATCCATGATCGGTGGCAGATAGAGCCGCTCCGGGTCGGCGCGGGAGAAACCGCCGTTGCGATCGAACGACCATTGCATCGGCGTCCGCACCCCGTTGCGGTCGCCAAGAAAGATGTTGTCGCCCATGCCGATCTCGTCTCCATAATAGACGATCGGCGTTCCCGGCATACTCATCAGCAGGCTGTTCAGCAGCTCAATCTTGCGCCGGTCGCCGGCGAGCAGAGGGGCCAGCCGGCGGCGGATACCGAGGTTGATCCGGGCACGCGCCTCCGCCGCGTAAAAATGCCAGAGATAGTCTCGTTCCCGGTCAGTGACCATCTCCAGCGTCAATTCGTCATGGTTGCGCAGGAAGATCGCCCACTGGCAATTATCCGGGATGTCCGGGGTTTGCCGCATGATGTCGGTGATCGGGTAGCGGTCCTCGCGTGCCAGCGCCATGTAGATGCGCGGCATCAGCGGGAAGTGGAAGGCCATGTGGCATTCGTCGCCGTCGCCAAAATACGGCCGCACGTCCTCCGGCCATTGGTTGGCTTCGGCCAGGAACATCCGGTCGGGGTAGTGATCATCGAGCCACTGGCGCAGGCGGCGCAGCACGGCGTGAGTCTCGGGCAGGTTTTCGTTATTGGTGCCTTCACGCTCGGCAAGGTAGGGCACGGCATCCAGTCGCAGACCATCCACGCCGATGTCCAGCCAGAAGCGCATGATCCGCGTGATCTCCACGAACACGCGCGGGTTCTCGAAGTTCAGATCCGGCTGGTGGGAAAAGAAGCGGTGCCAGTAATAGGCCTTGGCCTCCGGATCCCACGTCCAGTTGGACTTTTCGGTGTCGCAGAAAATGATGCGTGTGCCGGCGTAGCGGCCGTCGCTGTCTGACCAGACATAATAGTCGCGCTGGTTCGAGCCGCGCCGCGACCGGCGCGCCCGCTGAAACCAGGGATGCTGATCGGATGTGTGATTGATGACGAGCTCGGTGATGACCTTGAGTCCGCGGCGGTGCGCTTCGCGCACGAAGTGGCGAAAGTCTCGCACCGTCCCATACGCGGGATTGACGTCGCGGTAATCCGCGATGTCGTAGCCGTCGTCGCGCAATGGTGAAGGATAGAAGGGCAGGAGCCAGATAGTCGTGACGCCGAGGTCACAGAGGTAATCGAGCTTCTGTGCCAGGCCGGCGAAATCGCCCATACCGTCGCCGTTGGCGTCCAGGAACGCCTTGACGTGAAGCTGATAGATGATGGCGTCCTTATACCACAGCGGATCGTTGGCCATTGTTCCTCCCTGTGCTCGGCTGCTTCTCTTGGTGGCCATACTTGTCGGCGGCCGTTCCGCCCTCTTCAACGCCGCTCCGACCGGAAAGATGCGCCTGCAAAGTCAGCGGACCCGCCACTCTTCCACCCACAACGTTGTCGGGAACTGATGGCCGGTGGGGCGTACGCCATCCAGCCAGGCGGGAAGAATGAACGGATTGGCGCGGAACCACAGCGGCAGGGCCGGCAGTTCTTCCGTGTAAATCTGTTGAAGCCGCCCCCAGAGCGCACGTCGTTTGCCTTCGTCCAGCTCGGTTTCGATGGCCTCGATCGTCGCGTCCATCGCGGCGTTGCGGAAGCCGGAGTAGTTCTGGCCGGACCAGCCGTTCGCCTCGGTCGGGATTTCAGTGGAGTGCAGCGTCGTCCGCGGCACGCTCTCCGGAGCGCTGAACCATGCAAACATCGCCATGCTCGAAAACTGGCGCCGGCTCACCGTCTCGCCGAAAAACACGCGCGCCGGCTGATTGCGGATGCGCACATCCACTCCGGCCGCTTTCCACTGACTCTGCAGGACCTGCTGCACGAGTTCCCGGGTGCGATCGCCTGCCGTGGTCATGATTTCCAACCGCAGAGGCCGGCCGGCGGCGTTTGAGCGCATGCCGGTTTCATCAGCGCGTTCCCAGCCGGCCTCGGAAAACAGGGCCGCCGCGGCCTTCGGATCGAAGTGCTGGCGCGGAAGATCACCCGCAGCCATGCGATCCAGCGGGCTGACGTTGCTGTCCGCAACCGGCTGGCGGCCAGCGAACAATTGCTGGCTGATGGCCTCCCGGTCGAGGCTCAGCAGCAGCGCGCGGCGCACCCGGACGTCGGCGAGATCGGGATTATCCTGGTTCAGATCGATGTGCTCATAGACAAGACTGGGCTGGAAGATGACGTTGAACCGGTCATGGTGCCGCGCATCCAGCGCCACCGCCTGATCGAGCGTCACACCGATTTCTCCGGCGATCATATCGATCGCACCGGACAGAAGGTTTGCTTCCAAAGCGGCGGTGTTTTCGATCGCGCGAATGAGGATCCGCTCGAAGGCCGGTTTGGCGCCGCCCCAATGGGGGTTCCGTGTCAGGACGATGTGCGAGCCCGGCGCCACCTCTGCGACGCGGTAGGGGCCGTTGTAGAGGCCCGGATTGGTCGGTTCTGTGGCATAGCGGGTCCGCATCGCATAGGAGGCGGGGTCGGCGAAGGCCTCGGCCTCGACGTGCGCCGGCAGCAATTCGAAGCTGCTGATGTCGTTGTAATCGAAGTGCCGCCGGTCGAAGTGAAGGGTGAAATGCCGGTCGTCGGCGACATCGATCTTCCACAGGCTCCGCCAGAACTCCTTCGGAATGACTCCCGTCTTCGGACTGCGGCCCACTTCGCGGGTGAAAACCACGTCGCGGGTGCTCACCGGCACGCCATCTGCCCAGCGCGCGTCGGTGCGGATGGCGAAACTCACGGTGATGCCATCCTTGCCGTCCGCCGTGGTTTCGGGCTGCGCCAGGCCGTTTTCAAGCGTGGGCAGCGTCTCGCACAGCATACAGACGAGCTTCCAGGCTGGATCGTAGACGGTGAATGGCCGACGCGTTAACCCTAATACATACGAGCGCGCCACCATCGATTCGATCGACGGGTGCAAGGACGCCGGATACTGGCCGATCCCGATGGTCAGGGTTTCATGCTCAGCCCGCGCGTGTGGCGTGGCGGTGGCAAACGCCAGGATCAGCACGAGGACGATTGCGAGTCGATTCATTGCGATCGAAATAAGGCGAAACGAAACGATGGTCCACCATTCCTGACATCCGGGACATTCTGAAGGTGTGCGGCGACGCAGCCGTTCAGTGCGTTGCCGAGGCGCGCCGCCCGCCATAGTCTCAGGCTCGGGAAGGAAGAGGGGCGATTGCGATGATCCACGGGCAGGGCGACGATTTCGAGATGCGGAGCATGGTCCTGGATCAGCCGGGTCATCCGCTGGTCCGGCGGCTGTCCCGTGCTCCAATGCCCGGGCCCGGTCAGGCGCTGATTCGGGTCGCGGCATGCGCCGTCTGTCGCACCGACCTGCACGTCTGCGACGGGGAGTTGCCGACTCCGAAGCTGCCGATCGTCCCCGGCCACGAGATCGTGGGCCGCGTCGAGGCCGTTGGTGCGGGAGTGGACTCGGTGGCGCCGGGGGACCGGGTGGGCGTGCCTTGGCTGGGCTGGACCTGCGGGCATTGCCGCTATTGCCGGACAGGGCAGGAGAACCTGTGCCGCGAGGCGCGATTTACCGGCTATCAGATCGACGGCGGCTACGCGGACTTCACCATCGCCGACGCGCGCTACTGTTTTGCCATTCATGGCGACTATACCGATGCGGAGGCCGCACCTCTGCTGTGCGCCGGCCTGATCGGGCATCGGTGCCTGCGCATGGCGGGAGATGCGGAAAGGCTGGGCCTTTACGGCTTTGGTGCCGCAGCGCACATCACCGCTCAGGTCGCCTGTTTCGAGGGGCGAAAGGTCTTCGCCTTCACCCGCCCCGGCGACGTCGATGCACAGGCATTCGCGCGCCGGATGGGGGCGTGCTGGGCCGGAGACGCCCATGTGCGACCGCCGGAAGAGCTGGACGCGGCGATCATTTTTGCGCCGGTTGGCGCCTTGGTGCCGCTGGCACTGGCCGCAATCCGCCCGGGCGGAACGGTCGTCTGCGGCGGCATTCACATGAGCGACATCCCCTCTTTCGCGTATGACCTGCTTTGGCGCGAAAAGCGGGTGGTTTCCGTTGCCAACCTCACCCGGCGCGACGGCGAGGAGTTTCTTGCCCTGGCTCCCCTGGTGCCTGTCAGGACCGAGATCGTCGAGATGCCGCTTTCCGCTGCCAATGAAGCCCTTGCCAGACTGCGAGAGGGTCGGTTGAGCGGCGCCGCTGTCCTCCTGCCTGAGAGGGAGTAAGAACGCGTGTCCAACCGTACGATCACCATCGACGACCGCCTCTACGAGTACCTGCTCGGGGTTTCGTTGCGCGAACCGGGCGTTCTCGCTCGATTGCGGGCGGAGACCATGAAACTTCCGCGGGCGGGAATGCAGATTTCGCCCGAGCAGGGGCAGTTCATGGCTTTGCTGGTGAAGCTGATGGGCGCGCGCCTGGTTCTTGAGATTGGTACGTTCACCGGCTACAGCGCCCTGGCAATGGCGCTGGCGTTGCCGGCCGACGGCCGGCTGGTCGCCTGCGACGTTTCGGAAGAGTGGACGGCGACGGCTCGCCGCTACTGGAAGGAGGCGGGCGTTGAAGCCCGGATAGAGCTGCGGCTGGCTCCAGCCCTGCAGACGCTGCGGGACCTGCTCGAAGCCGGCTCCGCCAGCAGCTTCGATCTCATCTTCATCGATGCGGACAAGGGCAACTACCTGGCCTACTACGAGGCAGGGCTGGACCTGCTGCGGCCGGGCGGACTGATCGCGGTGGACAACACCTTATGGGACGGTCGGGTTGCCGACGACGCTGTGGACGATGACGATACGCAGGCGATTCGCGCGTTCAACGCGGCGCTGCACGACGACGCACGGGTCGATCTGAGCCTGGTGCCCATCGGCGACGGCCTGACGCTCGCCCGGAAACTGTAGGGCCGCGTCCGCGATCACTCGTCGGCAAACGCGACGGCTGCTGCCGCCGCCTCCAGGCGCGGCGCTCCCCATTGCTTGATAGGCGGCAGCGGCTCGCCCGCAACGACGTCGAGGCCGGTGCCGGGCGTCGTCATCGTCACCGTCTCATCCGGCGCTTTGACGGTCAAGCTGCTGCCGGACAGCAGGGCCACGGCCAGCCGGTCGGGGAGGACATCCCCCCACACCTCGGTGCCGCGAATACCCAGCGTCGCGACGGGCGTTGTCACCACCATGCGCTCCGGGCCGAGCCGGGCAATCGCTCCCGTCGCGGCAAGAAAGACGCCTTCGACGACGTCAAGTGCCGCGCGGCCCACGCTTACGTCTTCGTTCCAGGTTTCGATGACCATGGTACTGGAGCCGCCCATCGTCAGAACCGCGCCGTCGGTCATTCTCAGGCGCAGCCGGCTGTCTGCTCCGGTGGCAATCCGATCGCCAACCAGGATGGTCGAGCCTTCCTGCAGAGGCCGGCTGAAGCCGGTCCCGGCAGTTGCCGTGGCTGACCCCTGCAGCTTGACGACGTTGCCGGCCAGGTCGATCGCAAAGGCCGGATCGGCGACCATGCCGATCAGGAAAATCACCGCCGTCGCTTGGAAGAACCGCATGATTCCGATCCCTTTCCCCCGGAAAACAATCAAACCGCGCGCGAATGCCGTGCCACGCCCGGCTGCAGATAGGCATCAAACGCAGCCGCGACGATGCGGACGAACCGCCGGCCGGTTTCGGTCACGGTAAGTCGTCCGTCCTGCAGATCAACCAGTCCATCGGCGGCCAAGGAGATCAGACGGCGCTGCTCGGCCTCGAAGGTGCTGATGGCGAACCCGTGTTCGCGGCAAAGGTCATGGAGATCGACGCGAAGCGTGCACATCAGCCGTTCGATGATGGCCCGTCGCAGCCTGTCATCGGCGGAAAGGGCGACGCCGCGCGCCGTCGGCAGCCGGCCGGCCTCGATGGAACGCCGGTAGTCGGCGAGCGGCTGGGTGTTCTGCACGTAGCCTTGCGGCAGCGTGCCGATGGCCGAAGCACCGAAGCCAAGGAGGATGGGGGCGTCGTCTGTGGTGTACCCCTGGAAGTTGCGGCGCAGCCGCCCCGCAACGAGGGCGGCGCCCAAGGCATCGTCCGGCCGGGCGAAGTGATCGAGCCCGACGGCGATATAGCCCGCCGCCAGCAGCCGCGCGGCGGCCGCG
>DAIQPV010000375.1:0-2367 GCA_036787145.1 Rhodospirillales bacterium | reverse complement strand
GTCGTCTTCCGGGAAGAGGGTGAACCGGATCAGCGCCATCAGGTCCATTATGACGAGTTGCTCGCTGAGGAGCATTCGATCGATCCCGGCGACGGGAACCTGCAGGCTCTTCAGTTCGCGGATCAGCGCCTGCATGAACGGGGTTCGCCGGCGCACCAGAACCATGAAGTCGCCGGGGCGGACCGGCCGGCCTTTCGCCACCAGAAGCTCCTTGGACGCAAGCATCCCGGCGATGCGCAGCGCGACCAGGCGCGCCAGGCGTGCCTGCGGCGAATCCGCCTCGATCCGCTCAACCGGCGGATCCCAGGCGAGCGGCTTTGCCGGTTGCCGGGGCGTCAGCGGCGGCCACAGTTCGACGCTCCCGCCGTCCAGCTTGCGCCAGGCCCGGTGCGCGACGTCGCCGTATTCGAGTGCGATCGCGTGGGTCAACTCCCTCGGCTTGAACGTCGCATCGACCGCTTGCAGCACCGCGCGGGTAGAGCGGAACGATGTCTTCATCTCGATCGGCCGCCAATCCTGGCCGGCTCCGGTGACAATTCCGCGGTAGCGATCGCGACTGGCGAGGAAGGCCTGGGGTTCGGCTCCCTGGAAGCTGAAGATTGACTGCTTGACGTCGCCCACTGCGAAAATCGTCCGCGGCGACCGGCGCGCGCCCTCGCCCGCGAAGAACTCGGCGGTCAGTGCGTGCAGGACGCGCCATTGCTCCGGGGAGGTGTCCTGTGCTTCGTCGACCAGCACGTGATCGATGCCGCCGTCCAGCTTGTATAAAATCCAATCGGCCCCCACACCTTCGAGCAGCCGGACGGCGCCGGTGATCAGGTCGTCGTAGTCCAGCAGCGCGCGGCTTTGCTTCAGTCGCCGGTAGCGTTCGAGAAGGGCGGCGCCGACCATCAGCAGCGCTTCGGTGGCTTCAGCGGTGACGGCCGCCCGCCGGCGGGGCAGCACGCAAAGCAGCCGTTCTGCTTCCGCGCGCATCGTCGCAAGCACACCGGGGGCGTCCCTCTCCATCCTCTGAGTTGCGAGGTTCGAGTCCGAGCGCCGTTCACTTTTGTCGGTCAGAAAGACACTGGCCCACATGTCGAACATCTCGGCTCGCGCCGCCCCATCGGCTGCCAGCCATGTCGCCATTTTGCCGGCCCGGGTCTGGTCGGCCTTCGTCCCTGCTGCCATCGCCGCTGCGGCCCTGCGCAGATCGTGCTCGCTGCAGTTCCCGCCCCGGCAGGCAGCGGTGATGACGTGGGCCGCTGTCTCGCCAGGCGCGAGGCCAAGCAAGGCCCGCGCCGCGTCGGCCGCCGCGAGCGGCGAGCCATGGGCCGCGATCATGTCCTCGAAGCGACCGGGTTTGCCGGTCAGAGCTTCGAGAATTTCGTTGAAGCGCGCTTCGCCGAGATGTTGGGTGATGCAGGCGAGCGCTTCGGACAGTGCTCCCTCAGACTGATTAGCTTGTTCCAGCACCTGATAAAGCGCCTGTTGCCGCAGTTCGATCGCGTCCCGCTCGCCCACCGGGCCCGTGTGCGGGGCAATCCCGGCTTCCAGAGGAAACCGGCCAAGAAGAGACTGACAGAAGGCGTGAATCGTCTGAATGGCAACGCCGCCCGGACTATCCAAAACACGGGCGAACAAGCTGCGAGCGCGGCGCTGCTGCTCTTTGGTCGGGGCTCCGCCCAACAATTTTTGCAGTGCACGCTTGAGGGCGTGGTCGTCGGAGACGGCCCAGTCAGCAAGCTGCTCCGTGATCCGGTTCGCCATTTCCGCCGCGGCTGCCTTGGTAAAGGTCAGGCAGAGAATGCGGCGCGGGTCGGTGCCGTTCAGCATCAGCCGCAGCACGCGATCGCTGAGCACCTTCGTCTTGCCGGTTCCGGCTGAAGCCGCAACCCACACTGACGCTCCGGGGTCGCTGGCGCCACGTTGCGGCTCGCTGGGGTCGTCGTCGGTGAGGGCGAGGGCCTCCATCCGCTACTCGGATTGGGTCTCGACGGCCCACTCTCTGACGCGGGCGAGGTGAGCATAGTCGCTGTACCGGGGCGCCAGATGCGGGCGCGGCAGCGCCTCGTACGCCGTCGCCGGATCATCGAATGCAGCGACCAGACGGGCGAGCGCACCTGCAGCGTCCTGTGCGAGGTTGTCAGCCGGCACCTTCGCCGCAACCTTGCACGTGCCGCCCGTCCTGCCGCCGCCCGTCAGATGCCAGTACTCGATCGCCGCGATCGACGTGCACGCCGGGATGTCGGGGAAGCCGCCCGCGCGGGCAATCGCCGCTTCGAGCGGCAGTTGCGGTGCCGACCCCTCCTGGACGGACGGGTCGGACGGCGGCTTGCCCGTCTTGTAGTCGATGATCACCAGACCGCCGTCTTTGAGCCGGTCGAT
>DAIQPV010000374.1:0-2395 GCA_036787145.1 Rhodospirillales bacterium | reverse complement strand
CCGGTGGAGAACGGACGTTCGAAATGCGCGGGCGCCCTTATTCCGCCAGCGACGGAAAGTTCGAGGGGTTTCGGGGCATTATCAGCGACGTAAGCATTGAGCTGGCGCGGGTGGAGCGGGAAGCTCACCAGCAGCACTTGGCAGCGGTCGGGCAATTGGCCGGTGTCGTTGCGCATGAAATCAACAATCTTCTGCATCCGATCATCAGCCTGACGCGGCGGGCGGCATCCACCTTGCCTGGCCATGAGCAAAGTCGGCGCTGGCTCGACACGGTAACAGACGCCGGGCAGCGTGCCGCCGAGATCGTCGCTTCCCTTCTCAGGAGCGTGCGACCTGCAAACCAGCAGCAGGACATGGCAAGTCTGGTCGAAGGGGTCGGACGCGCGTTCGAGGCGCTCAAGCCTGTCATGCCGGAAGGCGTTGATCTCAAGCTCGAGATTTCAATTACCAAGCCCGCCATCATTGCGAGCAAGGATGCGTTCCAGGTTCTCGCGAATCTCGTTTCGAACTCGATCTATGCCATCAGCGGCAGCGGCGAGGTCCACGTATCCCTCACCGATGGCCGGATGACCGATGGCCGCTCTTGCAATCGGTTGCAGGTCGCAGACAACGGGATCGGTATGGATGCCGCGACGAAAGCGCGAATTTTCGAGCCGTTCTTCTCCAGCAATTCAAGCGAACACCGGACCGGCCTCGGCCTTTCGATTGTCGCTGCCATTGTCCGGGAACATCAAGGCGAGATTTCCATTGAGTCGGAGCCCGGCCAGGGCACAACGATAGATATCCGGTTTCCGGTTATCGAGAATGCCGAAAAATAGGGGGGAGCATGGGAAAGACCGTACTGGTTGTGGACGACATCGAAGCGGTTCGGATTTCCCTCCACTCCGCCCTCATCGGCGCAGGCCATGACGTCAGGCTCGCCGCTGGAGCGAGCGAGGCCATGGAAATGATCCAGCTGCAGGCCCCGGACATTGTGATCGCCGACATCTGGATGCCGGGTGTCAACGGAATTCAGCTGATTCAATTGATCCGGCAATCCTACCCGGCAATCCGCGTCTTCGCTATTACCGGCGGCGGCCCCAAATTGTCGCTCGAGGCCGCCGTTTCGCTCGCTCAGGTGTGGGGGGCGGAAAAGGTGTTCATCAAGCCGTTCGAGGAAGATGCGCTGGTCCTGGCCATCGACGAGGTCAGCAGCCCGGCGGCGGCTGAAAGGCCTAGCCGGAAGAGAGCGGGTCCCGGCTGCCACCCTGAACAGCGTAAATGACGTTCTGGAGGGTTTGCGCCAGAATTTCGCGCTCCTGCAGAGACAGGGTCTCCAGCGCGTCCTGAACCGTCTTGAGCGGATCCTTCTCCAGCATGACCCGGCCTGCCGGCGTAATCGCGATGACTTCACCGCGCCCCTTGCCGGCCGAACCTGCCTTGATGAGCAGTTCCTTCTCGATCAGCGTCCGGACCGTTCTGGAGACCGGTCCGAATGCGATTCCCTGAAAGCGCGCCAGTTGTATGGCGGTGGCCCGCCGGGGCTCGACGGTGGAGAAATATCGCAAGGCAACCCACTGCGCCGGAAATAGACCCTGGGAATGACCAGCCGAATGCAGCGCACGGGCGACCTGTTCGAGCAAGCTCGCCAGAGGCGCCGTTCGAATGTTTCCCGAATTAGGCAAATTTGCACCCTGATCGATTCTCAGCGTGCCCACTTTAGTCCTGCTCTTTCGGGCGCGCAAAAGGGGGAGACGGAAAGGCTGTGGCCTGTCCATGTCATCGACTTCTGCTTGACTTGCTCTGTGAGCAGTATAAGGTCTCCGCCGTTATTTCCCCAACGGAGAAGATGATATGTTCAAGTCACTTGCCATTCTCTCGGTTTGCGCCCTTGCGGCTGCGGCGCTGGTGCCGCAGTCTGCGGAGGCTCAGGCCCGCGTCCGGTATGTCGCGCCCAAGACCCCGCCCAAGAGCATCAGGTCCGCAATCCGGCCGCAGCCGGCTCCGACGGCCCGCATCGCGCCGGGCGCTGCGGTTCGCTCCAACCCGCAGCTTATCCAGTCCAATCGTGGCGGGCGCCTGATCGCCAACGACGGCGCCGGCATCGTTGCCGGTGGCGCCGGCAACTTCCGCAGGCGCTGAAGAGCGCAAAGCTCTCTGGCCGGCCGGTGGGCAGCGACCGCCGTCCCGGCCGGCCGGTAGAGTGTTGCGAATTTGCCGATTGAAACAGCCCCGTGGCCGGCGCGGGGAATCCGATCTTGAAACATCCTCCAAGACCATGAATAGCTCTAGGAGCAATTCAAAACGCCAATCGTATCGGGTTGATCCTATGCGCCTTTCCTCGTCGCTTTTCTTGCTGCTTTCGCTCGCAGCTCCGAGCCTGGCGGCTGACCCCGAGCCGTCGGACAAGGCACCC
>DAIQPV010000032.1:0-15782 GCA_036787145.1 Rhodospirillales bacterium | reverse complement strand
TCTCCTCATCCCGGCGGACACGCGAAACTCTGGCGCGGATTCAGGAAGAACTGGTGACACCGGTTCCGGTCGGGTTCGAAAAGGGGCTCTACCTGGCAGAGTCGGCGACGCTGCTTCGAAGGGTGAGACGCCTGAATGACTCCCTCCAGTCGGTCATGCTGATCGGCCATAATCCGGGCCTTCAGCAATTCGCGCTGATGTTGGCGGATGGCGCAGAGGGAGCGCATCGTCTTCAACTCGCTGCCAAGTTTCCGACGGGCAGCCTCGCCGTGCTGGAGTCGGAAATCAACCGTTGGGGCGAGTTTCAGCCGGGCAGCGCCGTCTTGACCGAGTTCGTCCGGCCACGAGACCTTCCGCAGGAAATATAGAGTATACCCATTTGAGGCATATAAGCGCAGCGGCTGGCGGTCGATAGCGCGTGACGAAATCGGCGTAAACCGTTATACTGCGACGCAGTTCGTGCCGCTATTGGGGGGGGGAATTCGGATGGGCACTGACGGTCGGCCGACGCTGTCCAAACTCTGGGCAGCGCGCCTTGAAGTCTCGCTTTTCGCCTGGCGGATATTTGACGGGTTGTTGAGCCGGTCGCTCGACGCCTGCTTGGTGCCCCGCGCTCACCGAACCGAAGAATGCGAGCGCCCCATTGAGTCGGAGAACGTGCCGAGAATCGTCCGTGGAAGCCGGTTCAGAAAGGCGGAAGAGGCAATCGGAGCACTGGCTCTTGGCCTGCGCGGCGGCAAGGTTAAGCGTCTGGAGGCCATGATAGAGGCGATTGACGGTTTCCGGGAGGGGCGTTCGGGCGCTCAGCGGGCGCCGGAAGATCCATCTTCCCGGTCCAAAAGCAGCTGATTACCCTGCGCAAGCCGGCGCAAAGTGGTATCGGTTTACGGCGACCGAACAGGCCTGGGCGGACGGCGCCGGTTCCGGGTTTTGGCACGATGCGATGGTTTCTGCACAAACCCGACAATAAGCGTTTGCATGCCAGCCGCGGCAATGCTTCTCCTGCACCGGGTTGAAGAGTGCGGGACAGAGCGGGAGTGCGCGGATGTTGCCCGAGGCGGCATTGACCAGCTTGATTGCGACACTTTTCTCGATGATGAACCCGATTGGAAATATTGGGGTTTTCGCCGGGATGACGTCTGACCGCAGCGTGTCGGAGGCCTCCGGTATCGCCTGGTCCTGCGCCGGGGCGGTGGCAGTCACTCTTCTCGTTGTCACCTGGACCGGATCGCTCCTGCTCCAGTTCTTCGGGATCACCGTCGATTCGCTCCGTGCCGCAGGCGGCGTGATCGTCATGGTGATCGGCCTGCACATGCTGTTCAACAGTTCGTCGCACAAGCACTCGTCCGAGGAGCTGGAGGATGCCAAGACGCGCGCCTCGATTGCGGTCGTGCCGCTGGCCATCCCGATCGTGGCCGGCCCCGGGACCATGGCGGCGGTCCTCGTGGCCACCCAGCAGCATCCGCTGGTGCTGAACAGATTGGAGATTTCGGCCGTTGTCGTGGCCCTGGCGGCGCTCTGCGGCCTGCTGTTCCGCTTCGCAGCACCGATAGCCAGATGGTTGGGCGAGGCGGGAATGGGGGTCGTCACGCGGGTGATGGGCATGGTGCTGGCGGCGATCGCGATGGGAATGCTCGCAGACGGCCTGAAGGGGTTGCTGCCGGGCCTCGTCCGGTAAGAACACGATGTTTCCGCCGCCTCAAGGACCCCGGCGCCTTACCTGCGGCGTCGGGGGATGGTAGGGTGCGGGCCGGCTCCCGAGACCGGCCGGGGGCCAGGAAAAGCGAACGAGGAGAGACGCAACGATGGATGTAAGAGCGGCCGTCGCCTGGCGAGCGGGCGAGCCCCTGTCGATCGAAACGGTGCGGCTCGAAGGGCCGCGAGCGGGTGAAGTCCTGGTTGAAATCAAGGCCACCGGCGTTTGTCACACGGACGACTTCACGCTGTCGGGGCGCGATCCGGAAGGCCTTTTCCCCTGTATTCTGGGTCACGAGGGTGCGGGTGTTGTCGTCGAGGTCGGGCAGGGCGTCACTTCGGTCCGGCCGGGCGATCACGTCATCCCGCTGTACACGCCGGAATGCCGGCAGTGTGAGTACTGCCTGAACCCGAAGACCAATCTCTGCCAGGCGATCCGCCCGACGCAGGGCCGCGGCGTGATGCCGGATGGGACCAGCCGCTTCTCCCTCGGCGACCAGCCGATCCTGCACTATATGGGAACCTCTACCTTCGCCAACTACACGGTGTTGCCGGAAATCGCCGTGGCCAAGGTGCGAGAAGACGCGCCGTTCGACAAAATCTGTTACATCGGGTGCGGCGTCACCACCGGCCTGGGCGCCGTGATCTTTACCGCCAAGGTCGAACCCGGTTCTCGTGTGGTGGTCTTCGGGTTGGGGGGTATCGGCCTGAATGTCATCCAGGGCGCCCGGCTGGTCGGCTGCGACATGATCGTCGGTGTCGACGTCAATCCCGGCAAGCGGGCGATGGCTGAGAAGTTCGGGATGACCCATTTCGTCAACCCGAAGGAGGTGGACGGCGATCTCGTCCCTTACCTTGTTGATCTGACGCGGGGCGGGGCCGACTACGCCTTCGAGTGCGTGGGCAACGTCAAGCTGATGCGCCAGGCCCTGGAGTGCTGCCACAAGGGTTGGGGAGAATGCATCATCATCGGCGTCGCCAGCGCCGGCGACGAGATCGCGACGCGGCCTTTCCAGCTCGTCACCGGGCGGGTGTGGCGCGGGACCGCATTCGGCGGCGCCCGAGGCCGGCGCGACGTCCCCAAGATCGTGGACTGGTACATGGATGGCAAGATCGACATCGACAGCCTGATCACCCACGTCCTGCCGCTGGAGCGGATCAACGACGCATTCGGGTTGATGCACGCGGGCACCTCGATCCGCGCCGTCGTAACCTTTTGACCCGAATCGTGGATCCGACGATGTCTCTGAGCGCTTTGATCGTCATGCGCGGACCTGTTCCGCGTATCCACGTCTCACCGGCTGCGGCCCCAAAGTCGTGGATGGCCATGACAAGCACGGCCATGACGACGCAAGGCAGGTCGTGATGTGACGGGGACCGTTCCAGGGAACAGGTGGGCGCGGGAAGGAATGCGACGATGCAACAACTGAAAGCTCATCGCTGCTTTGGCGGAAGCCAGCAGGTGTGGCGACACCGATCGGCGGTCACCGGCACCGACATGGAGTTCTCCGTGTTCCTTCCTTTCGGGGAGGATGACGACCGCCGCCGCCCGGTGCTTTTCTGGCTGTCCGGCCTGACCTGTACCTGGGCGAACTTCACCGATAAGGCGGCAGCACAGTGCCATGCCGCGGCGCATGGGCTGATCCTCGTCTGCCCCGACACCAGCCCGCGCGGCACCGATCTGCCCGGCGAGCACGCGGCCTATGATTTCGGATCAGGCGCCGGGTTTTACGTGGACGCGGCGGCGGAGCCCTGGTCCCGGCACTACCGGATGTTCTCCTACGTTACCGAGGAGCTTCCGTCACTGGTTGAACGGCATTTCCCCGCCGACTCCGCGCGGATGGGGATTTTCGGCCATTCGATGGGCGGCCACGGTGCGTTGACGATCGCGCTGAAACAACCGGACCGCTGGCGATCGCTCTCGGCGTTTGCGCCGATCGTGGCGCCGTCGCAGGTGCCCTGGGGACGCAAGGCTTTTGCCGGATACTTCGGCTCCGACGAGGGATCCTGGCTGGCGCACGATGCCTGTGCGCTGGTGGCGCGCTCCGCGTGGCGCGGGCCGATCCTGATCGACCAGGGCACGGCCGACGAATTCCTGGAAAGCCAGCTTCGTCCCGAGCTTTTCGAGCGGGCTTGCGCCGCGGCCGGTCTTCCCCTCCAGCTTCGCCGTCAGGCGGGGTACGATCACAGCTACTATTTCATTGCGACCTTTATCGCCGATCACATTGCCCATCACGCCCGCGCGCTCGCGGCATAGACGGGGAATTGGAGAGCGTTCGCTCGCCTCAGGCCTCACCCATTGCCTTCAATCGCTGCGAAGTCGGCTTGCCGATTTCAAACGGTCGGTCAGCCGCGAGCAGTACGTCGCGCAGCACCCCCAGCATCTCGAAGAGGACGGAAAACGGCAGTCTTCGGTCACCGAAGAAGCGGGTGAAATGTTTCCACGCCAACACCGTCTGTTCCAGACGGCCAAGGACTTCACCCATCCGCCAGTAGCTCGACTGAGCCGTCTGCAAGAATTGAACAAACGGCTCGAGATTGCCTCGAAAAACCATCTCATCATACCCTTGGCGGTAGCGGGTCGAAATCGCGACAATTTCATTCCAGTCCGCGCGAATTTTTTGGCGGATGGAATTGCTCAGTGATGCGACGTAGTCGCGATCCTGCCGGGTGAGGGGCTCCTCCGGTTGTGCATGATGCATCATCCAGCCGGCAAAGTGCTTCAGAGTGGGCTGCAGGGATGCGTACTCGTACTCAAAATAGGCGATGCCGATCCACGCGTTGAGGACGTCTTCGGCGATGTCGGGCGGCAGTTGCAGCGCTTCGATCAACGGCATCACGTCGGCAATGTCACGCAGACAGAAGAGCTTCGCCGTCAAGTCTTCGACGGCTTTCTCAACATTCATCGCCGATCGGCGGTAGGCCGCGACGATGAGAGGACGCAGCCGGCCCTTCAAATGGGCCGTGAGTTTCTCGCGCACCTCCGGCGTCAATTGCAGGTAGGCCTCGGGGATATCGATTCCGGCACGTTGAAACGCGAGTTCAACCACAAACGGGCTGAACGTCGGCAATGAATCCAGGACGCGGAGCCTCTCGAGGTCATGGCCCAGTACGGAGCTCCTCTCAGCCGCCGATATCTTGTACTCGAGGAGCCGGAGAAAGCTCTCCTCGGTGAAGATGAGCGACTCTCCGCCGTCGCCGGGCCGTTGCGGGTCATAGGGCAGATAGATCAGGGTGCTGATCAGCCGGGCAGATCCACCGAAGTGTGGCTGACCCAGATCCACCCACTTGAACAGGATGGACCCGTTCAGGAACGCGTTGGCAAACATGTAGCTCTCGGGCGGGGAGTCTTTCGCCAGCTTGTTGGTGAAAAACGCGATATCAAAGCGGCGGGATGGCCCCGCTCTCAGGTACTGCTTCAGGATGTCACGCTGCATCCCCATGACTGGCCACTACATCTTCGTGAGGGCAGTTTGGGCAAACGTATCGTGGGCGCGCAGCATCGCCTCCCAGCGTCGCAGCGGCGGCGCGTAGGCGTAGCTGACGTCGATCGCAGTGGCTCGCACCAGGTGGGCTTCGACGCGGACTAAACGAGGCTTCGAACGCCGAGGCTCATTAACGCTGAAGTCGATCACCGCAAACTCGGCCGGAACAAAGTCGGCTGGTCGTACGAGGCGGACCCCGCTGCGCGAGATGTCCACGATCGCGCTTGGCCTGTCGTTGAGCCTGGCGTCGATCCCGACCACCACGTGGCGATGTTCTTTTCGACGGTCGTCGACCATGCAATTTCCACTTTGCAAAAGTCTGCTGGTGTGCGGGCACGATTGTGAAGCTGGGGCAATAATAAAGCGTTAAGAGCGGACGAACGCGTGGCGCGTCTCGTCAAGCGGCGTCATCCGCTGTAAAGAAGTCTCCGCAAGCGCCTGATGCAGACTGCTGGACGCAGTCGCGTTGGCGTCCGTCCCTGCCGGTCGAACCGCCATGACGCCGCCCGCCCGCCGCATCGAACAATATGCGGGACTTTTGATCCTTTTGCTGGTGGCTGTCGGGTGCTTCATCATTTTGCGCCCCTTTCTGACCGCGCTGTTGTGGGCGACCATTCTGTCGATCGCGACGTGGCCGGCCTTCCGCCGCTGCGAGCGTTGGCTTGGCGGGCGAACGACGCTGGCAGCGGCGGTGATGACACTGGCGCTGGCGATGGGACTGCTGGTCCCTATTGCCATCCTCGGCACCAGTCTCGCCGATAATGTCGTCCGGCTCTCCGGCATGATCGTGGCCATCTTCGAAAGCGGGCCGCCGCCGCCGCCGCCGTGGGTGGAGCAGCTTCCCCTGTTCGGCCCTCAACTGGCCGAGACATGGCACTACTTCGCAGACGACAGCACCCGCTTCGGCGAGACGGTGCGGGAGTACGCGGGGCCGGTGACACAGGGAATACTCGGCATAGGCGGCAAGCTGGGCGGCGGCCTTCTCGACCTGACCTTGAGCGTCGCCGCCGCGTTCTTTTTTTTCCGTGACGGCGCCTATGGCGCAATGCGCCTGAAAACCATGCTGACGAAAGTTGCCGGAGAGCGCGGCCACCGGCTTCTCGCCGTGGCAGAAACGACGATCAATGGCGTCGTCTATGGCATGCTGGGAACCGCGCTGGCGCAAGGAGCCCTCGCTGCATTCGGCCTGTGGTTGTCCGGCGTCCCCGGGGCCCTGTTCCTGGGCGTGCTCACCTTTCTTCTGTCGTTCGTCCCCATGGGGCCGCCCTTTGTGTGGCTCCCCTCGGCACTGTGGTTGATTTCCTCCGGCGAGCTGGAGTGGGGCATCTTCATGGGCCTGTGGGGGTTTCTTGTCGTCAGCACGGTCGACAATTTCATTCGCCCCTACTTCATCAGCCTCGGCAGCGCGCTGCCCCTTCTGCTGGTCATTCTGGGGGTTCTTGGCGGCATCGTCGCCTTCGGGCTGCTTGGCGTCTTCATCGGTCCGACGCTTCTCGCCGTAGGCTATACCCTGGTCCGCGAGTGGAGCCATTCGAAGGAGCTGGAGGGGCCGCGGGCGGCCGACGAGCGACCGGACCCTTGAGGACGGGGGACAACGGCTCGGTGCATCAGAGTGCTCGCCGCTCCAACCGCTTCCGTCGCTCGATGGCCTCGACCATGTGGGTGGTATAGAACTCGTAGGTGTTCCGGCCCTGCTCCTTCGCCCGATAAAGCGCAAGGTCGGCCTTGCGGAGAAGATCATCGGCATCCGACCCATTTAGCGGACAGAGCGCCACGCCGATGCTCGCCCCGAGGCGCACTTCATGGCCCTCGATCAGGAACGGCTCGGCAAGGCTGTTGATCACTTTGCGGGCAATGCCGGCGGCATCTTCCGGGTGGCGCAGGTTCGCGAGGATCAGCGCAAACTCGTCGCCTCCCAGGCGCGCCGGCCGCTCCTCTTCCCGGACGCACGTCTTCAGACGCCCGGCCACCGCGATCAGCAGGCGGTCCCCGATTGGGTGGCCAAGGGTGTCGTTGACATCCTTGAAGTGATCGAGGTCGAGCAAGATCAACGCCGTCAGCCGATCGGCGCGTGCCATTTCCAGATCGTGCAGCAGCCGGTTGTGGAAATCGATGCGGTTGGGAAGCCCCGTCAGCGCGTCCTGCATTGCCAGGCGCTGGATGCGGGTTTCGCTCCGTTTGCGCCCTACCGCCGTTGCAAGCAGATTGGCGATCGCCTGCACGAAGGCGATGTCGTCCTCCGAAAAGCAGCCGGCCCTTGCATCGGAGAGTTCGATAACGCCAAAGGGCCGCTCGGAGCCCGCAATCACCACGTCAGCAATGCTACGCACGCCTGCCTCCCGACAGGAAGCGCAGCGGGCGAGGTCGGATTCTCCCCTGATGTCGTCAACAACCTGTGCGCAATGAGCCGACAGGGCGCGCATCGCGGGGGCATCGACAATGGATCCGGCTGACCCTTGCAATGGCCGCGGGAGCACCTGTCCCACCGTCGCCCTTGCTCGAAGTTTGGTGGAACCGGCCCACTGCAATACTGCACAGCCACCAATTCGCAGCCGGCTCCGGACGACCAGCGCCGCATCCTGAAAGAGAGCATCGAGGCCGACGCCGGAGAGCGCGCGTTGACCGAACATCGCCACGGCGGCTTGGCGGTCGCCATAATCGGCAAGGTTTTTCTGAGCTTGCTGGCGCAGCGCGATATCGTGAGCCAGCTGTTCGTTGGCCTTTGTCAGCTGCTCGGTGCGCTCCTCGACCCGTCGTTCGAGCGAGCGGATCAGCTCCCTGTTCTCCAGGCGCAGCTTAATGGAATGCACGAGCCATCGATGAGAGCGCAGCGCAATCAGGCTGAACGAAACCAGATAAAGAACGCTCATCAGCGCCATCACGCTGGAATGGCTCCCGGGGGAGAGGGCCAGTCGGATGGCGAAGGGCAGGATCGAGGGCAGGAAATAGGCGTGGAAGGCCAGCAGGCACGGCGCGAGCGACGCCAGGGCACCGGCTCCCATGCCGCCGAGCACAAAACCCAGCAGGGCGTCGCTGACGACGCCGCCTTTGCCCTGGAACAGCCAGCCCGCTGCGCCCCAAATGAAGCCGCTCGTGGCGCACCCGGCGGCGAACAGCGCGTACCACCGCCAGGCATCGGGATTGGAGGATCGCCGGTGCCGCAGCGCGACCACGGCGCGTGCCAAGACCATCAACGCGAGCGAGCCGTACCAGACGGCGAGAGGCTGCCAGCCGATCGATGCCGACAGCGCGACAGCCAGAAGGGCTCCATTGACCAGGTTGGCGGCAAGGACCATCGGCAGGGAGCCGACGCAGAGACCGAGCAGGTGGTGACGAATATCTGGGGCATAGCGACGGCCGATCGAACTGCCGAATTTGCTCATACCCGCCGCCGCACTGATCCCCGGTTGCGGTGACGCACCCACCTGCGCCCCCGATCGCGCGGTTCAGCCCGCATCTTGTCGAACATGTTAGCTCAAGCGGGGTATATGCGAAACTATTTCGAGCGCCGGGGCATCCGATTGTGGCCCAGGCAAGGACCCAGCGGGGGAAAGGCGCCCTCCGGTCTCAGCTCCCGGCTCAGACGGCCCGCCCGTGACAGTGCTTGAATTTCTTCCCCGAGCCGCAGGGACAGGGAGCATTGCGGGCGACACGCCCCCAGGTGCTCGGATCCCGGGGATCAACGGCGATGTCAGCAGCACGCGATCGTGCCGGAACGGCCGTTCGTTGAGCCCCTCCCGACATCGACGGCTCGTTGGCCGCTCCTTCGTCGGCGAAAGCCGGATCCTGCCGCGTCTCGTGCATCTGTTGGGGCGGCGGCTGCAATGTCTGGCGAATTTCCGGCTCCAGTGACGGGTCAACCCTCAGCTCGATGTGCGCCAGCACCTGCGTAACCCGTTCGCGCAGCCGATCCAGCATCGCTTCGAAAAGTTCGAACGCCTCGCGCTTGTATTCGTTCAGGGGATCCCGCTGACCATAGGCGCGCAGGCCAATTCCCTGGCGCAGATGATCGAGCGACAGCAGGTGCTCCTTCCACAACTGGTCCAGAATCTGCAGCAGCAGGCTCTTTTCCACCATGCGCATCACGTCTACGCCGTAGTTGGCTGCCTTTTCCGCAATCTTCCGATCGGCGTGATCGCGCAGCCGCGTCCGGATCTCTTCATCGGCGATGCCTTCTTCCGCCGCCCAGTCGGTGAGGGGAAGGTCAGTGCCGAAGACGCGCAGCGTCTCCGCATGCAGGCCATGAACATTCCATTGTTCGGCGTATGCATTGGCGGGGATATGGCGGGCCACCAGTTGATCGATCACGTGGTGGCGCATATCGGCGACTGTGTGGGCGACATCCTCGGCGTGCATCAATTCCTTGCGCTGTTCATAGACGACCTTGCGCTGGTCGTTCATGACGTCGTCGTACTTCAGCAGGTTCTTGCGAATCTCGAAATTCCGCGCCTCGACCTTCTGTTGCGCCTTCTCCAGCGCCTTGTTTACCCACGGGTGGATGATCGCTTCGCCGTCCTTCAGCCCCAGCCGCTGCAGCATGCCGTCGATCCGGCCGGATCCGAAGATCCGCATCAGGTCATCGTCCAGCGACAGATAGAACTTCGATGCGCCGTGATCGCCTTGCCGCCCGGAGCGGCCGCGCAACTGGTTGTCGATCCGTCGGCTTTCGTGACGTTCCGTCCCAAGAATGAAAAGACCGCCCGCCGCCAGCACCTTTTCGCGGTTCGCCGCTACCTCGGCACGGATGCGAGCCCGGCCTGCCTGATCTTCGGGATCATTCAGTTCCTGGCGGATGCGCAAGTCGGCGTTGCCGCCAAGCTGGATATCGGTGCCGCGTCCGGCCATGTTGGTGGCGATGGTGACGGCGCCGCCCACCCCCGCCTGAGCGATGATCGAAGCCTCCCGCTCATGGTAGCGCGCGTTCAGCACCTGATGGGGGACCTTATGCTTCTTCAGCAGGGCCGCAAGGAACTCCGACTTCTCGATCGACACCGTGCCCACCAGCACCGGCTGGCCACGCCCCCGGCATTCCTCGATCATCGCGACGATGGCGTCGTGCTTCTCCGTGGCGGTGCGGTAGACCTCATCGTCATTGTCGATCCGGACGCAGGGAACATTGGTCGGAATGTCGATCACGTCGAGCTTGTAGATCTCGGCGAACTCGCCGGACTCGGTCATGGCCGTGCCGGTCATTCCCGCCAGCTTCGGATACAGGCGGAAATAGTTCTGGAAGGTGATCGAGGCGAGGGTCTGGTTCTCCTGCTGGACGTGCACGTTCTCCTTTGCTTCCAGCGCCTGATGCAGGCCCTCGGAGTACCGGCGTCCCTCCATCATGCGGCCGGTGAATTCGTCGATGATGATAACCCTGTCGTCCTTGACGACATAATCGGTGTCACGGGCAAAAAGCTTGTGGGCACGCAGCGCCTGGTTGGCGTGATGAACCAGCGAGATGTTCGATACATCGTACAAAGCGCCCTGCGCCAGCAGACCGTCCGCGCGCAGCAGGTCTTCGATCTTTTCCGTGCCGCTTTCGGTGAACGTGACAGCGCGGGCTTTCTCGTCCTTCTCGAAGTCTTCTTCGCTCAGCTTCGGGATGAGCCTGTCGATGCGGATATAAAGCTCGGAGGAATCTTCCGCCGGGCCCGAGATGATCAGCGGCGTTCGTGCTTCGTCGATCAGGATTGAATCGACCTCGTCGACAATGGCGTAGTGAAACGGCCGATGGACCATATCCTCCAGCCGGAACTTCATGTTGTCGCGCAGGTAATCGAAGCCGAGCTCGTTGTTGGTGCCGTAGGTGACGTCGCAGGCATAGGCCGCCCGGCGCTCGGCATCATCCAGTCCATGCACGATGCAGCCGACGCTAAGCCCGAGAAACCGGTAGATCGCCCCCATCCACTCCGCGTCGCGCTTCGCCAGGTAGTCATTGACGGTCACGACATGGACCCCTTTTCCCGTCAGCGCGTTGAGATAGACGGGAAGGGTGGCGACCAGTGTCTTGCCTTCGCCGGTCTTCATCTCGGAGATCATGCCGCGGTGCAGGACCATGCCGCCCAGCAACTGGACGTCGAACGGTCGCTGACCGAGTGTCCGCTTCGCCGCCTCGCGCACCGTTGCGAACGCGTCGTTGAGGAGATCGTCGAGGCTTTCACCCGTGCTCAGTCGCTCCCTCAGCACGGCGGTCCGGCCGCGCAGCGCCTCGTCGTCGAGGGCCTCAAGTTCCGGCTCCAGCGCTGTGATCGCCGAGACGTGCTTGTGCAGACCTTTCAGGAATCGTTCGTTGGCGGTGCCAAACAGCCGCCGAGCGATCGCTCCGAACATACGTGAACCTCAGAGAAGCGGACGAAGAGCCCGGTTGCGCGCGCAAAGCATCGCACCGACGCCTCGTCGCTTTGCTCAAAGACATAGACGCCGACCCGCAGGGTGTCAACGAAGGGCGGCCGCAGGACCGGCAAGAGCACAGCTCTCCTGTTCTCTCTATCGGTGCGCCGCGGGGGCTCGCGGATGTCGGCTTTGCAGCGGGGCGTCACCCGGAGCCCGAGATGAGCCCGTGCCGGCCTTAGGGCGTGCGGTCTTGCCTCGCGGTGCGCCGTATGCATGATGCGGCGTTCTTCCGATTCGAGACGAGCAGATCCCAATGACTGTCGCGCCGTCACCCTTCGCCCCCGCTGCGTTCCCGGACCTGCCGACCGTCGCCGGTGTCCGCATCGCCGCCATTGCCGCCGGGATTCGCTATCGCGGCCGCGATGACCTGCTGCTGGCCGAACTGGCGGAGGGGACGACCGTCGGGGGGATCTTCACGCGGTCGCAAACGGCGGCGGCGCCGGTGCTGTGGTGCCGCAAGGCGCTCGCCTCGGGACGCGCGCGGGGTCTGGTCGTCAACGCCGGCAACGCCAATGCCTTCACCGGACCGGAGGGTGAGCAGGCATCCGCCGATACGGCGGCGGCGGCGGCGATGCTGCTGGGATGCGAACCCGATCAGGTGTTCGTGTCGTCCACTGGCGTCATCGGCGAGCGGCTGCCGATGGCGACGCTGCTGGCGGCCCTGCCGGCCGCGGCGGCGGCGCTGGGTTCGGCGGCCTGGGAGCGGGCTGCCCTGACCATTGCCACAACCGACACCTTTCCCAAGGGAGCCGGATGCCTGTGCGCCATCGACGGCGCGCCGGTCGCGATCGCCGGCATCGCCAAGGGTGCCGGGATGATCGCCCCGGACATGGCGACGATGCTGGTCTATCTGTTCACCGACGCCTCGATCGCGCCCGAGGCTTTGCAGGCGCTGCTCGCCGCTGCCGCCGACCGGACATTCAACTGCATCACGGTGGATTCCGACACCTCGACCAACGACACGCTGCTCGTCTTCGCCACCGGCGCCGCCGGCAACCCCCGGATCGACCGGGCGGACGATCCGCGCCTGGACGACTTTCGCGATGGCCTGGAGGCGGTCATGCTCGATCTGGCGCAGCAGGTGGTCAAGGACGGCGAGGGCATCTCCAAGTTTGTCACCATCGAAGTGTCTGGTGCTGCCGATGACCGCGCCGCGCGCGCCATCGCGCTCACCATCGCCAACTCGCCCCTGGTGAAGACAGCGATCGCCGGTGAGGATGCGAACTGGGGGCGGATCGTCATGGCGGTCGGCAAGTCCGGCGAGCGGATCAATCGCGACCGGCTGGCGATCGCCCTCGGCGGGATCGCGGTCGCAGCCAACGGCGCACCGGTGCCGGGCTACGACGAAGCGCCCGTGGCACAGCACATGCGCGGCCTGGAAGTCA
The DNA here is from genome assembly GCA_036787145.1 of Rhodospirillales bacterium. Taxonomy (GTDB): domain Bacteria; phylum Pseudomonadota; class Alphaproteobacteria; order Rhodospirillales; family Defluviicoccaceae; genus Defluviicoccus. Next base: position 2,833 of record DAIQPV010000032.1, on the reverse strand, counting down.
CCATTGCTGTGGATGTCGGCGTGGGGAGCGGCGGCTGCACCGTCTGGACCTGCGATCTGACCCACGGCTACATCGACATCAATGCGTCCTATCGATCGTGATCGGCAGTCTTCGCCGAACAGATTCCTCACACTTGCGATGCCCTCACCCTCCCGCTGGCGCGGGCCCCTCCCTCTCCCGCGAGCAGGCGAGGGCAGTCGCTGCGCTCCCTCTCCCGCTTGCGGGAGAGGGTCGGGGTGAGGGCGATCGGACCCCAGTGACGGTATCACCATGACGAACCAGCCAGGTTGCCTCGGCATCGAGACGAAGCGGCCGGAACGACCGCTGCCGCTCGTGCTGGTGGCGTCCGTGGCGCTGATCGATGCGGACGCGCGCGTGCTCGTTCAGCAGCGCCCGCCCGACAAGTCCTGGCCCGGCTGGTGGGAATTTCCCGGCGGCAAGATCCACGAGAGCGAGACGCCGGAGCAGACGGTGGTGCGGGAACTGGCCGAGGAACTCGGTCTCGACATCACCGAGAGCTGCCTCGCGCCCTTCACCTTCACATCATACGCCTATGATGATTTCCATCTGCTGATGATGCTTTATCTTTGCCGCGTCTGGCGCGGGACGCCCACCGGCCGCGAGGGGCAGATCCTAAAGTGGATGTTCCCGATTGAGCTCAGCCGATTGCCAAAGCTGCTGCCGGCCGATGTCCCGCTGGTGGCGATGCTGCGCGACTGGTTGTAGCTCCTGGAAGGGCCGCAGCGCCCCTGCCGCGTCAGTGCGCCGCCTGCACGTCGCCGTCCGGAGCGTTGGTTTCGGGCTGGGCTTTCGCACTGATTTTTGACGCGTAGTCCTTGCGATTTTCGCAGGCATCGAACCGCTCGGTGGAGCATTCACGCGCGCGGCACTCGAATTCGCATCGCGCCAGGTCGGGAGAAACCGTCTCGACCAAGCCGCGGCACCACGCGGCCATCCGGGAGAACACGTTGGGCTTCCCTTCCGACGCAGACATTATGGGCCTCCCATTCTTTTGCTACCATGATACGCGCCGGGTGCTCGCTACACAACCGGCACGAAACACAGCACTCGGGCAGCACTGCCTGCGATGTGGCTCTTTGCGAGGTCGTCAGACGCGGAGGAGGCGAACGGGATCAGTCTGAACCGCGAGAGGCTGCCAGCAACGCACTTCCCTAGCGATGGCGGCTTTGGCTAAACCGCCACCGGATGGGTCTTGGCGAACCGATCCAGCTCCAGCAGGATCTCAATAACAGCCGGTAACTGCTTCATCGGGATCATGTTCGGGCCATCGCTGGGGGCCTTGTCCGGGTCCGGATGGGTTTCCATGAACACGGCGGCAACACCGATGGCTACGGCGGCGCGGGCGAGCACCGGCGCGAATTCGCGCTGGCCGCCGGACGAGGAGCCCTGGCCGCCCGGCTGCTGCACCGAGTGCGTGGCATCGAATACCACCGGGCAGCCGGTGCGCGCCAGGATGGGCAGCGCCCGCATGTCGGACACCAGCGTGTTGTAGCCGAAGCTGGCGCCGCGCTCGCAGATCAGCACGCGGTCGTTGCCGGCCGAGCGAATCTTTTCGACGACGTTGGCCATGTCCCACGGCGCGAGGAACTGGCCCTTCTTGACGTTGATCGCCTTGCCGGTCTTTGCCGCCGCCACCAGCAGGTCGGTCTGGCGGCACAGGAATGCCGGGATCTGCAGAACATCCACCGCCTGGGCGACGCGCGCGCACTGCTCTGCTTCATGGACGTCGGTGATCACCGGCAGGCCCACCTGCTCGCGGATCTCGGCGAAGATGGGGAGAGCCGCCTCAAGGCCCTCGCCGCGGGCCCCCTTCAGGCTGGTTCGGTTGGCTTTGTCGAAGGAGGATTTGTAAATCAGGCCCACGTCGTGGTCGCGGGCGATCTCGGCGAGTGCATGGGCGCACTCCAGCGCGTGCGCCCGGCTCTCCATCAGGCACGGGCCGGCGATCAGCACCAGCGGCAGATCGTTGCCAATGGACAGGCCATCGACGGTCACGTGATGCGGGGCGGTCAACCGAGGTCCTCCTTTGCGCGTTGCACGCGCCAAGCTTCGAACAAGGCGCGTGCCGCTCAATGTGGCACTCTCCGTCGGCCCTCGCAACGGCGCTGCCTCGCCTGCCCCCGGTTGCTTCCACGGTTGGTTTCGCGCTTCCGGGGGCGGCTGGGCAGGGCGCTTATGGCGCGGGTTGCAACGCGGGGCCGGGAGAGCGGACCGCGATGCGGGTGATGTTGGAGACGAACCGGCCGCCCGCCTTGTCACCCGGAACAACGAGGCGGGCCATGCCTTCACCGGAGTCCAGCGGCTGCCCGTCGCCGTCGGCAAAGGCGACCATGATCTGCTGGCCGCCGAAGGTTGGAAGCAGTTCGGCGAGCGCAACGGTCACCTGATAGCAATCGCTGGCGGTAACGACCAGGAACTTGCGGAGCGCGTCGTTCTTCTGCGCGGGGTTGTTGACCACCACCGCCGCATCGAGCAGGTCGAGCAGCGGGACGCCGATGAAGGTCTTTGTCACCAGTCCATCGCGGCCGCTGAAGTAGCTGACGGTCGCCTTGGATGGCGTGAGCCCCTGAAGGTCACTGAGCCGATAGCTCCGGGAGTTCTCCACCGCGCCAGTCAGGACAAACGACGGGGCAAAACCCCCAGCGCAGGGCGGGCTTGCCAGGGAAGTCGCCGGCAGGAAGCCGACCAGCATCATCACCGCCAAGGTCCGCATGTTTGCGAGCATTCTCATCATTGAAGTCCTCTTCTCCCTGACGCGGCAATTGAAAGGCGCGCGTCGCCGCCTGTTGCTAAAATGACAACTTAATTGCAG
>DAIQPV010000373.1:0-2412 GCA_036787145.1 Rhodospirillales bacterium | reverse complement strand
CTCCGGCTGGACCCCGTTCGACGGAATGGAAGTGGAGGGCTATCCGGTCGCCACCATCATCCGCGGCCGCGTGGTGATGCGCGACGGCGAACTGGCGGAGACGGCCCGTGGTCGACCCGTGCGGTTCCAGGAAGCCCTGAACGCCTGATGTGGAAAAGGCCCCAGGATCGCTCCCAGGGCCTTGATCAGTCTTGCGACGAGCTCACGCGATCAGCGCAACTCGCAACGCACGCCGCCGCGTTGAGCGGACGTCGAGCAGGTCTGGGCGTCCGTAATGGCGGACCGGTCGCTGTTGATCACGACGACATAACCCTCCCGTCCGGCACAGCTCAGTTCGACCACGTCTCCGACCTGACGCGACGATGCCGCCTCAGCCGCGGTGAGGCGGCCGTAAACAGCGAAGTCAGTGACGTCGCACGACGCGTTCCGGCGACGGCTCATCACGGAATTCAACTGATCTTTCAGCATTTGCCGAGTCGTCAAAACGCATTCGCCAAGGCGAACCGGCGCGGCGAGGCAGTCGAACTGCTCGGCGGAGCCGCCGCTCGTCGGCAAGAAGGCGACAAGGCCCCAGGGGCGGTCATTGCATTGGAACTCGACAACGTCGCGCTGATCGCCGCTGACCTCGCGACGGGGCTCGGTGTTGGCCACAAAATCACAAGAAATACCGGCCGCAGCCAGTCGCGTTCTCCACTGGTCCGAGGCGGCCGCCATAATGGCGTCCCGGCCGGTGAGCGTACAGCCGTTGTCAATGTGAGCCGCCGCCGCACAGTCGAGCGTCGTGTCGTAGACACCCTCCGCCGTCGTGCTGACCATGAAACCGAGGCTGTTCGAGCAGCCGACCTCATAGTACTGCGCGCCCGAGCTGATCTGGCCCACATAGCGCGCGGCGTTCGCTTGACAGGCCCGGCCCGAATTCGCGGCGAGATTCATCACCCAGGCGGCTTGTTCGGTCGCCGTGGTGAATTCGCATTCTCCGCCGGCCCTCGCCACACGGAGGCAAGGCAGCAGATTTCCGGACTGGTTGCTGGCGTTCACGTCGAACCAGTAGCCTTCCGTGCCGGGACAGCCGACCTCGTACCTCTGAGATCCATCCGGGGTCAGCCCGACCCAACGCGCCTGATCTACGGCGCACGTCACACCCGCGGCGACCGCCAGAGGTCTGATGGCGGCGACGGTGTCCGTATTTCCCGGCAGAATGCACTCTGCGCCGACTTCCGCTTCCGGATCGGCGGCCAGACGCCGCGCCACCGAGGCATTGTTGGCGATGCAATTCACAATTTGAGCGGGCTGGGTGTCGAGCAGCAGGAAACCGGGCCCGTTATTGCAGCTGATTTCGTACATGATGTTGCCATCCTGATTCTGGCCCAGAATCCGGGATGCGCCGTACTCGCACGAGGAGTTTTCACGCTGAAGGATTTCGCGCGACATGTCCTCGACCTGAGGCTGGGGCGGCGGTCGGCGCGTTCGCTGGGCCGAGGCCTCCATGGGAGCCGATACGGCCAAAAGGCCGATAACCGCTCCGGTGAGCACGGATAAGAACTTTAACTGCATGGGACGATCCTCGTCACGACTGTTTCATCACGGCTAAGGGGGGCGTGCCTAAGGGTCAAGTCAGAACACGTAACCCGTGAGCACCTCTGCCATGTCTGTTTTTCTCACAGCCATTTTGACGGCAGGATGAACAAGGCGCTATATGTCGAGCGTTGCTTAAGGAGACGGACTTTTGGCGGATGGCTCGGCGGGGGTGACGCAGGCTGGCTCAACGCCTGGGAAGGCGGGGCTGATCTATCCGTGCAGCGCGCCGCCTGAACCCGGCTGCGCGGTTGAGGTTGCCGAGGGTGTGGTTTGGATTCGCTCGCCGCTGCCGATGGCGCTCAATCACATCAATCTCTGGGCACTGAGAGACGGCGACGGCTGGACGGTCGTGGACACCGGACTTAATTTTCCTGACGCGCGCAACGGCTGGGAGGCGGTGCTGGCCGGGCCGTTGGAAGGCAAGCCGATCAAGCGGGTCATCGGCACCCATCTGCATCCCGATCACGTCGGCCTGGCCGGCTGGCTATGCGCGCGGTTCGAGGCACCGCTGCTGATGAGCCGGCTGGAGTATGTGACGCTGCGGATGCTGGTGGCCGATACCGGACCGGCGCCCGCCGTGGGGGCCCGATTCTATCACGCTTGCGGCTGGACTGACGCCCAGATCGAGGACTGGCGGGGACGCTACGGCATGTTCGGCACGGCCGTCAGCGAGCCGCCAGCCAACTACGTGCGGCTGATCGCGGGAGAGACGCTCCAGATCGACGCACGTGTTTGGCGGCTGGTCGGAGGGGACGGGCATTCCCCCGAGCACATTGCCCTGCTGCGTGAAGACGACGGGGTCTTCATCTCGGGTGATCAGGTGCTGCCCAAGAT
>DAIQPV010000031.1:3028-15941 GCA_036787145.1 Rhodospirillales bacterium | reverse complement strand
CAGGAACCAGTAGAAGGCGCCGACGATGAGGAAGGCGGCGATGATGATCGCCGCGTACTCGTGCATCCGCCGTTCGGCCTGCTCGAAGTCGACGCTGACATCAAGCCACTCGATCGGCCAGGTGGCGGGCGGCGGCTCCTCCCGATTCGATTGGGCCTCGCTCAGTTGCGGCTCGGCCGTCGAGTAGAAGAGCAGGCTGGGCCGGCCCCACAGACGGGAAACGAACTCGACGGTGGCACCGAGCGCGGCGAAGCGCTGCTGGTAGGTGCGAATTTCCGCCGGGACGTACTGGGCCTCGAGGACGACGGCAATCTTCTTGCCGGCGAGCGGCTGGTCGGGCATGTGAGCCTCCTCCGTGCGCCTCGCCTTACGACTGGGCGGGATTGGCGCGGAACTCGACGACGAGTTCGACAGCCCCGTTGGCCGGATCGGGCGTCATCGCGTCGGTCGGGATCTGGTATTCGACCAGGTTGGCCGGATCAAGGTCTTCGGTCATATCGACGCCATTGGCGCGCACCGAGGTGATCGTCACCCGTCCCGGCGGCATGAAGTCGGGCAGGACGTTGATCGACTTCTGTTGCGCGATGCTGCAGATCTTGAAGTAAAGGCAAAACGTATTGTCGCTGCCGCCGCCCGCCGCAACGTGGGCGCGGGTGTAAAGATGGGCGAGGTAGGCAAGCTCGAACGCATGATAGCCGATAGCGTGGCTGCTCTTCATGCCGTACTGGCCTTCGAGGATCGGCAGCCCGTTCTCGGTGGTGCGGAAGTAGTAGCCCTGCCGCTCGCGGTCGAGGAAGAACAGGTTCCAGAAGGCTGAGGATTCGCGCGCCAGTCGCAGGTAGTGGTCGTTGTTGGTGGCCCCGAAGAGGATCAGATAGGCGAGGATGCCCTGCTCCTGCTGCCAGAAGTCCTTGGTGGCTCCCCAGGCGAACTGGGTGGGCATGCCGCCGGCGGGCTCGCGCTCGACACAGTCGAAGATGCCGCCGCGGATCTTGTCGAGGCCCACTTCGCCCATGCTGTTACCAAGCTCGTTGGCGACCTCCAGGCATCGGTCGGAGCGCTTGAGATAGCCATCTGCCTCCTGCGCTTTGCCCTGCCGGCGCAACCGGTCGGCCCGCGTCTGGAAGTAAAAAGCGCATCGCGTCATGTTCCAGGCGATTTTCAGGTCATGGCCGACCACCGCGCGGTTCCGCTGCCAGCGGTATTCCAGATCGGGCGTCCAGTCGGCATGAAAGCGCTCGATCACATAATCGGAGTTGCGGTCTTTAGCGGCAAACTTCTCGCAGATCAGCGACGATGTCTCGTCGATGATGCCGTGGCAGGTCTCGAGCAGCCGGGCGAACTCTTGGCGGACGCCGCCGAGCGGCAGCGGCTCGATCGACAGGATGAGATTGACGAGATAGGCCGGGATGTGGTCGCCGACGGAGTTCCAGTTCTTCCGCGACCGGTTCTCGTCGGGAGTGACCGTGTCGGGGCGCATGGTCGCCGGATCGAGGTGCGAGTAATAGCCGCCGGTGCCGGCAAAGCCCTTTGCCGTTGCCGACGGCGGATCCCAGAAGAAATCCTGGAAGCTGTTGATCGTCCTGCGAATGTCCTCCAGCAACTCCCAGTCCAGGGTGATGCGGTAAAGCTGGGTTAAGCCGGCGAGCGCATAAATCTGCTCGTAGAGCGGGATGGTTCCCTGATCATCCGGACCATGCGAGGCGAACAGCAGGGACTCGCCGCGCTCGCCCTGGTGGTTGCGCCGCCGCCCGTAGGCCCAGAAGCAGTAGCGGCCGTCGTGGCTGAGGCTGCGAAAGGCCTCGCGCAGGTAATTCGCGGCGGCCCGGGCTGCCATCAGGTAGCGCTCGGCGCCGGTCATCATGTAAGCGGACGCCAGATCGTAGAGCAGCCGCGACAGAACGGCGCATTCCTGCACCGTGTCGTCCATTGGCTGGCCGAGGATGTTCAGGTTGGTGCGATAGAATGCGCTGAAATCGTCGATCGAGTAGCTGCGCTTGGCATCGAACAGATGGTCGAGGATACGGTCGGCCATCTGCGTGACCTGCGTCGGCCACCAGTGCGTCTCCTCGAACATGTAACGGCTCGGATCGGAGTGCAGCAGGTAGACGCTGCGGGCTTCGTAGCGCTCTGCTCCCTCGTTCTGCTGGTAGATGCCGACGACGGAGACCGGCCGCCCCTCGACGGCATACTTGTGCAGGTTATAGACGGGTCCGCTGACGCCGCTGACCTGGGGCTCCGGCACGCGGTTGCGATCGAGACCGTCGAGATTCGAGACAACAGAATAATATGTCTCCGGCCCGACCACCGCCTCGAAGATGTCGCCGCTGCGCGCTTCGATAGAAAACGAGGGTTTTGCGGGATCTACAGAAACGATTTTGCCGGTTACGGTCAAAGTCTGATTAAAGCTGTGCAACGACATCTACAGCCTTCCTTTTTTCAGAAGCAGGAATGCTCAGCCGAGTATCAGCTGCTAGAACAACGGTAGGAATTAACTTTCGCGACCCTGTTTCGGTGCAATTTCTACTGAACTGCTACCGGTTACCGCGGCCAACACATACGCTGGACAGTCAGGGTATTTTGCATACCCCGAACGCGGCGGATTATAATCAAACACATTAGCCGATGCAAGGCCCCCGCCCGTTCGGATCCTGGGGCGGGAGCCGGGCTCGCAGCGAAGCCGGCCGGTGCTTATTATCTCGTGCCGGTCCTGGTGTCAGCCCGGATCGGGCCGGCGCGTGACCTCAGCGCGTGCGGCGCCAGCCGCCGAGCGCGGCGGGCGGGACGACGGCTCGTCGGGTCCGGACTGCGAAGCCGGGAGTCCGCCGTTGCGCCCGCGGCCAGGTTGCAGCCGGCGTTCCAGCCGGCTGACCAGCGAGCCGATGATGGCGCGGTACAGCTCCTCCTTCAGAACCGCATCCTCGACCCCGGCATCGATGTTCGGATTGTCGTTGACCTCCACGACGAAGACGCCACGGTCGTTCTGTTTCAGATCAACGCCGTACAGGCCCGGACCGATCAGGCTGGCCGCCTTGGTGGCGACCTCGATGACCCTGGGCGGCGCATCGGCGACGGCGAAGGTGCGCGCGCCGCCTTCCTCGGGGTCCTCGCCGGCGATGCCGTGCTTGACGATCTGCCAGTGGTCACGGGCCATGAAGTACTGGCAGACGAACAGCGGCTTGCGATCGAGCACGCCGACCCGCCAGTCGAACGCCGTCACCATATATTCCTGGGCGATGATCAGGTCGGTGTCTTTAAAGATGCGCTCGGCGATGTCTTCCAGTTCGGTGGCGTTGGTCGCCTTGTAGACGCCGCGCGAGAACGAGCCGTCGGGGATCTTGATCACGGCGGGAAAGCCCAGTTCGCGCTCGATGCGGCCGATGCGCCGCCGATCGAGAATCAGCGTGCGCGGCCCCGGCACGCCGTTCGCCTGCAGAAGTTCCGCCAGATAGATCTTGTTGGTGCACTTGAGGATCGAGCGGGGGTCGTCGATCACCGGCATCCCCTCGGCCTCAGCCTTCTTGGCAAACCGGTAGGTATGGTGATCGAGCGCGGTCGTCTCGCGGATGAACAACGCATCGAATTCGGCGAGGCGGCCATAGTCGGTTCGGGTGATCAGCTCCATGTCGCAGCCGAGGTGCGCACCGGCGCGGACGAAGCGCTCCAGCGCCTTGGCATTTGACGGCGGCAATTTTTCCTTTGGATCGTGGAGCATGGCGATCGACCAGCGGGCCGGCGCCGTTGTCCGCTGTTTGCGCCAGGCGGCCCGCGTGTAGCGGTCGAGCGCATCGACGACCCGTTGCCGGCGATCGGCCGGTACCTCGCGGATCGAGATCGGCTCGATCGACTCAATGGTCCAGCCGTTCTTGTGGCGCAGTAAGATGGTGAGAAGCGGGCAGCGGAACAGCTCGAACACCCGGCGCGCCGCCACCGCAAGCCGCGGGTCGTCGGGCTCGCCGAAGAAGACACTCACGCTGAACGGCGGCTGCGCTTCCGGCGGAACGCGGAAGGTGCGGCCGACCAGCTCGTTCACCTCCGGCAATGCGATGCGCAGCAGCCGCTTCCAGTGCAGGTCCAGGATGACCTCGACCGATGGAATGACCTTCTGCCCGCGCGCCTCGGCGAGCAGCGAGCAATAGTAGCCGAGGCTCAGGTAGCTCATGTCCCGGCAGAGATTGATCACCCGCGCCGAGGCGGGCAGACGGCGCGCGGCTTCCCCGACGAACTCCTTCGCCGGCACCACCAGCCGATCCGGCGCCTCCCAGGGAAAATCAGAGCGGCGATCGACCACTATCACATGCGGCATCAGCTGCGAGCCCTGCCGATGACCAGCGCCGCCTGTTGCTGCGCCTTGCCGTAGCGCGCCATCCTCAGGAATTCTCCTTGCAGCACGGGGATCTGCATGCAGTCGGTGGGGGTCTTGTCGAGATCTTCGTCGACATTCGGATCGTGCAGATAGACGTAGTTAGAGTCAAAACCCGTGACCACCACCCAGTGCGGCTGTTTTTCCCGGTCGAACCGCCAGGAACTGATCAGGACCACGGGGATGCTGCCATCCTCGCAGTAGCGTCGCATGGCTTCGAGCGTCAGCGGACGAAACGTCACCTTGACGCCGCTTGCGGTCAGTTGTTCCCGGAAATCTTCCTGAACCAGTCGGATGACTTCCCGCTTCAGCGGGCTGCGCACGGAATCGACGAAGAGCACGCCGCCGTCGGTGAGGAAGAGATCGACCGGAAACCCGCGGCGGTGGGCCGCGAGCGCCAGCCCTTCGGGACTGCAGCCGCCCAATCCCGAGGTCATGAACACCGTTGTCGATTCCCGCCACAGCCGGATCTCCTGCGTCTGATCGACGCGGGTGGCGGGATCGAGCGCCCGCATCGCCATCAGCACCGCGGCCGGGCCACAGGTGAAGTCGAGCGACTGTGCATAATAGGGGACCCGCATCAGGCTGGGGTCGCGGCGGGGTGCCAGCGACTTCTCCATCCGCACCGCCGCCACATCGTCCTCGTAATAGTGCGGCTGCAAGGCAAACTTGCGGAATCCGTGCGCCTTGTAGAAGGCCTGCACGTCCAGCGCGTCGGCGCGCACTTCCAGGCGCATCCAGGCCGTCCCGTGATCGCGAGCCGCCGACTCCGCCGCATTGAGGAGGGCGCGACCGACGCCTTCGCGTTGTCGGGAGGGGTCGACGGCGATGGAATAGAGGCGCGCAAGCGATGTGCCGCGGTTGAACAGCAGCAGCGCATAGCCCCCAACGGCGCCGGCGGCATCGGTCTCGACCAGCACCGTCGCGTGCGCCTTGGACAGCAGATAGCGGAACGAGCGCCGCGAAATCCGGTCGGTGGAGAACGACCGGTTCTCGATCTCGACCAGCGTCGGAATGTCTTCGGGGGTGGCGGCGCGAATCATGGCGGCCGCAGTGTCGGTCAGACGCGCCGGGCTGTCGAGGGGCGGCCGCCGCGGAGATGCCGGGGAGATGCCGGGAAGAAGCCGCGGAGAGCGCTCCGACGCCCGCAAACCCCGCGGACCAGAGCTGCCGTCGTGGAAGCGGCGGGTGGCGCCCTGCCGCCGCCGGCCTGTTGCCGGACCGGTCAGATGGCCAGACCGGCGAGCCCGGTCAGATGGCCAGACCGGCGGGCCCGGTGACGATCATGCGGACCAGTTCCGCCTGGCGGTAGGTGCCGGTCTTGCCAAAAATCTGCTTCAGGTGCTTGCGGACTGTTTCGTAGGCGATATCCAGCGTCTCGGCCACCTGTTCCAGGCGGTAGCCACTGGCCAGCAGCGCCGCCACCCGCGATTCGGCACGACTGAGGCCGTAAAGCCGGGCGATTCGCGTCTGGTCGAACTGCGCCGGGCGTTCGGGATCGCCGATGAACAGCAGCGCCGCCGGAACGCGGCCATTGCCGGAAGCCGGTTCCGTCGCCAGGGTCACCAGCATCAGCGTCAGCGGGCGTTGCGACGACGAACGTTGCACCGGCAGCAGCGCTACGTCTTCGGCAATGGGACGATTACCCCGGTCCTCCGTCTTGCTAATCAGGTCGCGCAGCCTCACCCTGCGGCTCCCGACCTCCGTGCCCAAGCCGCCGTCAACGACCGTCAGCCCTTCACCGATTTCAATCAGGCGGCGCGCAAAAGGGTTGGCCTCGATCACGCAGCCATTGCGGTCGAGCACGGCCACGCCCATCGGCAACGCATCCACCGCCTGCAGGACCGCCCGTTCCAGTGCCCGGACCTGGCGGATACCGGCACCCGCCGCCAGCGAGCGCGCCAGAGCCGGCAGGAACGCCTGCAGGTCCCGCTTGGTGTCATCGCCGAAATCGGACTTGCCCTCGCGCCGCGCCAGCACGAGGAAGGTCATCGTGCTCCCCTGGCGTTCCATCACGGCGAACACATGGTGATAAAGGCCGGTCGGCCGAAGCCAGTTGCGGTGAAATGGCGTCGCCCTCACCACATCCGGCCCGGCAATCTCGCCGCCGCGGACGACCGTCCCGGCCGCCCGGAACGGAACTTCCGATCGCAACCAAGGATTGTTATGGGCATAGGTCCGGCGGTAATTGGCCTGCGCGTCTGCAGTAAGACCCATTGCCCGCTCAAAGCGCCCGGAGCCATTCTCGAAGTCGTGCACCAGAATCCCAACCGCCTCGGCTTTCAAACACTCTCCCAGCGCAAGCAGAGCATGGGGCCAGCGGCTCGGGTCAAGACTGGCATCGTAGAAATCAGCGATGATCTGACAGGGAATCGTGGCCATTGTCTCTGCAAAATCCCAGCAATTTGTCGCAGAGTGTATGGTGTTCGGGGTGCTGCCGCTGTGACTCGGGTCACAACTTGTGCGCGTGCTCCGGTTCATGAGTCCTCTGTCGATCTGCAGGGGTGACCACCACCAGGACTTTAGAAGCAAGGATCTTTAGAAATCCTTTCCGCAGCGGCGGTTACCGCATGGAACCCCGGGACAGGATGTTCATTGATGCTGAGAGCAAGAGACGCGCTTATGACTGGCCGTCGTTCGAACCGACACCTTGCCTTGCTCGTCGTGACGCTGCTGGCTGCCGCGGCGCTGACGGCCTGCGCCTATCGCGGCTACGACAACGCGCTGTCCCAACGCTTCACCTGGTTCAGCTACATGAACGGGGATGACATCCGCGCCGCATGCGTGCCGGGGGCCCTCGATCGGTTCCGGTTCGTCTACAACGGTGTCTACATCCAGCAGGCCCGCACTTACGACATCGCGCCGCGGGCCAGCGGCGACGGCTATGTGTTCCGCGCCCGTGTCCTGGGTCCCTCCGACCTCAGCAATGTCAATATCGATCCTCAGGTGATCATTGAGGATCCGCTGGAATTGCTGGCCCCCTTCGCCGGGCGCAAGAGCAGCCTGACCCTGGGCGGGCGCGACATCGACGTGCTTGCCGGCAGCCTGACCGAGAGCGGCTTCTTTCAGCCTCCGCCCAGCGGGCTCTACCTGCGATCCGAGGAGTTCTTCTGGGTGGGGGTGGCGTGCATCGGCGGCCGCGTCGTCTTCAATGCTTGGCGGTGGCCTTCGCAGCGCTTCGACGCGCTGACCTTCCCGAAACTGCTGCTGACCTGGGACGAGACGGGCGTCCCGATGAACCCGCCGCGCAACCTCGCTCCCTTCGACATTTACGGCCAGACGAATCCCGAGGGCAAATACCCGCAGTTCACCCTCACCGTCGGCGACAACGGCTTCCGCGGCATCGGCACGTTGTTCTGAAGCTGCGTCAACAAGGAGAAGAAAGGGCGGCCGATGGCCGCCCCCAAGTCTGGCACCTACGGGATAGTAATGGAGAAGAGTGTGCCATCGACCCGAACGCGCCGCCGGCGCCAAGGTTCCCTCAAGCCGCGGGTTCCCCTGGCCAGAGGCCGTGCTCGATGGGATGCTGGATGAAGTCGGCGGGTGAGAAGGCGGCGTGCCGGATCCGCCGGCGGTTCCAGGTGTAGGTGACGTGGACGGTCCCGTCCCGGCCCTGAATGATCGCGGGATACGAGAATTCGCCGGGGACATCTTCCGGAACCGCGACGGCGGACCAGTGGGTGCCGTCGTCGCTGATCGCGAGGTTCAGCGGCGTTCGGGCCATCTGAGCGTGATTGTAAATGAGCAGCGCCCGGCCGTCGGCCAGCGTCACCGCGTCGATGCCGCTGTCGGGATTAGGCAGCTCGGTCGGCTGCAGCGGCGTCCAGGTCTCGCCGGCGTCATCGGACCAGCAGGTGCCGATCGCCCCCTGCCGGGTGCGGCACAGCAGTTGCAGCTGGCCGCCCGCGTGCGTCAGCAGGGTCGGCTGGATCGCCGCGAAAGCGCGGCCGTCGTTCAGCGGTGGGCCCCGCCGCCACCGACTGGCGTCCCCGTTCGTCCATTCCAGGTGCAGCCGCCAGCGCCCCGCCTCGTCGGACGACGGGCACAGCAGCCGCCCGTCGGCGAGCCGGATGGGCTTGTTCTTGATCGGCCCGAGCATGCCGTTGGGCAGGCGCCGCGGCTCCGACCAGCTGCGGCCGTTGTCGGCGGAGGTCCGCACCATCCCCCACCAGCGGCTCGGGCTCGGCCCCACCTTGTAGAACAGCAGCAACGGTGCGCCGGGGGACTGGAACAGCACCGGGTTCCAGCACGGCAGGCGCCGGCGAAACGCGACCCGCCCGTCCGCCACCTCGACCGGATGCAGCCATTGCGCTCCTTCCCGGCGCGCGACCCAGATGCCGACGTCGCCATGACCTTCGCGCGTGCCGGCAAACCAGGCGGCGACCAGGCCTTCGTCCGTGTCCACGATCGTCGAGGCATGGGCGGCCGAAAACGGCGCATGGTCGAAGATATCCTCGACGTGCAAGGCGGGTGTTCGCGACATCACTACCGCTCCGGCTAGCGTCGGCGACGGACGGGGGGGCGTCCGCGCGGGGGCGAAGGCTTCCGCCGCGGGCGCCTTTGTTCGCCGCCGGCCCCCATCAGCTCCAGGATGATGCCGCCGGTGAGCGCGTTGGCCTCGACCAGCCGGGCTTCGACCGCGTCGCCCAGACGGAAGGTCAGGCCATGGCTGCGGCCGATCAGGCAGTGCGCCTTCTCGTCGTGGACATAATAGTCGTCCGGCAGGCTGGAGATCGGCACGAGGCCATCGCCGCCGGAGCCGTCGAGCGTCACGAACAGGCCGAAGCGGGTGACGCCGCCGATCCGGCCCGGCAGCACGCGGCCCACCCGCTCGGCCAGGAAAGCCGCGGTATAGCGATCGACCGCGTCCCGCTCGGCGGCGGCGGCGCGGCGTTCGGTTCCGGAGATATGATCGGCGATCCGTTCGAAGTCGCCGCCGTCCGCCGCCAGGCCGTCGTCACCGCAGCGAAGCGCGCGGATCAGCGCCCGATGCACCAGCAGGTCGGCGTAGCGGCGGATCGGCGAGGTGAAGTGGCAGTAGCGGCGCAGCGCCAGGCCGAAATGGCCGATGTTCGTTGGATCGTAGGCGGCCTGAGCCTGGCTGCGCAGCACCACCTCGTTGACCATGCGCGCCTCGGGCCGTCCGGCCACCCGCTGCAGGATCTGGTTGAAATCGCGCGGCCGCAGAACATTGCCGCGCGTCAGGCGCAAATCCAGCGTCTCCAGGAACTCGCGCAGGGATTCGAGCTTCTCGCGGCTCGGCTGGTCGTGCACCCGGTACATGACCGGCACCTTGCGCTCTTCCAGTGCCTCGGCAGCGGCGACGTTGGCGGCGATCATGAACTCTTCGATCAGCTTGTGGCTGTCGAGGCGCTCGCGCAGCTCGATGCCGGCGACGCCGCCCTCGGCATCGACGCGTACCCGCCGCTCGGGCATTTCCAGCTCAAGGACGCCGCGAGCTGCCCGCCCGCGGGCGAGCGCCGCGAATGCCCCGTAAAGCGGCGCGATCGCCCGCTCCGCCAGCGGCCGCGTGGTGTCGTCGAAGTCGCCGTCGCGCGCCGCCTGCACCTGCCGGTAGGTGAGCCGGGCGGCGGAGCGCATCATTGCGCGCTCGAAGCGATGGTGCAGCAGCGCACCGTCGCCGCTGATCCACAGATGGGCGGCGAGGCAGGGCCGATCCTCCCCCGGAACCAGCGAGCACCAGCCGTTGGACAGCGCCTGCGACAGCATCGGGACGACGCGATCGGGAAAGTAGACAGAGTTGCCCCGCTTCAGCGCCTCGCGATCCAGCGGGCTGCCCGGCCGGACGTAGTGCGCCACATCGGCGATCCCCACCAGCAGATGCCAGCCGCCGGGGTTGCCGGCATCGCTGTCCGGCTCCGCCCAGACCGCATCGTCGAAGTCGCGCGCGTCCTCGCCGTCGATGGTGACCAGCGGGACGGCGCGCAGATCGACGCGGCCGGCGAGCGACGCCGGGCCGGCCGCTTCCGCCTGGGCCAGGCAGTCGGGCGGAAACACGGCGGGAATGTCGTGGTCATGGATGGTGATCAGCGAGATCGAGCGCGGCCCCATTGTCGGGCCGAGCCTTTCGGCGACGCGGGCCTGCTTCAGCCCGAGCGGCCGGCCGGGCTGCACTTCCGCCCACACCAGTTCACCGGGAGCGGCGCCCATCGACGCCTCCGGCGCCAGCAGGAATTCGCTGCGCGCCCGCTTGTCCACGGGAACGATCCGCGTCGTTTCGCCGACGGTCGCGACCACCCCCAGGACGCGGTCGGGCGTTGCCGCCAGCCGGCGCATGACGCGCGCCTCGTAATGGCCGCCGCCGATCGGCCGCAGGCGCGCCAGCACCTTTTCGCCTTCGGCGTAAGCGGCCCGGCTGCGCTTCTCGGGCGCCACGTAAATCAGCGGCGGTGCGCCATCGGTCCAGCCGAAGGGCCGCGCGGTGGTCTCGCCATCGGTATCGACGCCGGTGATTTGGATCACCGCGACGCTGGGGAGGATTCCGGGCTCGCGAAGGCGCCGGCCACGGTCGCGGGCCAGCGTGCCGTCTGTCTCCATCTCCTTCAGCACGCGGCGCAGCTCGATCTTCTGCTCGGCGTCCAGCCGAAAGGCCCGGGCAATCTCCCGCTTGCCGATCCGCGTCTCGCTCTCGCGGACAAAGGTGGCGATCTGCTCGCGACTGGGAAACGGCGCAGCGTGGCTCTTCGGGCGGCTCACCACGGCGTCGGAGCGGAGAGGGTGTGCCGGTGCACGCTCATCCCGAGCCTACCGCTTTTCTGCGTGCCGGCCGCGCGTCGCCGGCATCGGCGCCCGCGGGCTTCCCGCGCTTGGCTGCCCCGGCTTTTTTTGCACCCTTTGTGCTCGTCGCCTTGCCGGCTGCCTTTGGCGCTGCCGCGCCGGTGCTGCCCGATTTCGCGCCGGCCCGCCCCTGTTTTGCCTCGAGCAGGGTTATGGCGACGTCGAGCTGCAAGGTTTCGGCATCGACGCCCGCTGGTAGTGTCGCGCGCACCTTGCCGTGTTCCACGTAAGGCCCGTAGCGGCCGGCCTTCAGCGTCACCGACTTGCCGTCGCCGGGATGGTCTCCCAGCGCCCGGCCCTTGGCCTTGGCCGGCCGTGCGCGCGACAGCAGGTCGACGGCGCGGTTCAGCCCGATGGTGAGCACGTCGTCGTCGCCCTTCAGCGACACGTAGCTGTCGCCCATCTTGAGGTAAGGGCCGAAGCGTCCCAGCCCGGCGCTGATCTCCTCCCCGGTTTCCGGATGCGGGCCGAGTGAGCGCGGTAGCGCCAGCAGTGCCACCGCCTGGTCAAGGGTCAGCACCTCGGGATCAAGACCGCGCGGCAGCGAGATCCGCTTGGGTTTTGGCTGCGGCGCCGCCTTCTTGGCCTTCGCTTTCGACTTTTGCTTGCCCTTGCCCTTTTCCTCGGCGGCAGGAGCGCCTTCTTCCACCTTCGCAGCGTCCTTTCCGTCCGCCGGCGACCCGTCTTCCGCAGCTGGCTGGGTTTCGGCGGCCTCGCCGAGCTGCACGTAAGGTCCGTAGGGTCCATGCCGCAGGCTGACCGGAAGGCCCGTCGCCGGATCCTGGCCAAGCACCCGGGTGCCGTTGGCCGCGCTTCCCGCGGCTTCCGCCTCGTCGGCGTTTGCCGGAATGAGCGGCCGGGTGTAGCGGCATTCGGGATAATTGGAGCAGCCGATGAAGGCGCCAAACTTGCCCAGCTTCAGGCCGAGCCTGCCGTCGGCGCAGGAGGGACAGGTGCGCGGATCACGACCGCTTTCCCCCTCTCGGAAGAAATGCGGTCCGAGCAGCCGGTCGAGGGCGTCCAGCACTTCCTTGACGCGCAGGTCCTTGATCTCATCGACCGCGCCGGAAAAGTCGCGCCAGAAATCGTGCAGCACCGTCTTCCAGTCGATCCGGCCGCCGGAGACGTCGTCGAGCTGCTCCTCCAGCGCGGCGGTGAAGCCGTAGGCGATGTAGCGCTCGAAGAAGCTTTCCAGGAAGGCGGTCACCAGACGGCCGCGATCCTCCGGGATGAAGCGTTTGCTCTCCAGGCGGACGTATTTGCGATCCTGCAGCACCGAGATGATGCTGGCATAGGTCGAAGGCCGGCCGATGCCCAACTCCTCCAGCCGCTTCACCAGGCTCGCCTCGGTGAAGCGCGGCGGCGGCTGCGTGAAATGCTGCTGCGGCGTGATCTGGCGGCGGTCCAGCGCTTCGCCCATCGCCACGTCCGGCAGGATCCGGTCGCTGTCGTCGGTGCCCGCCGCCGTCGCCGCGTCCGCCTTTTCCGTCTCCGGATCGTCGCGCCCTTCGCGATAGACGCGCAAAAAGCCATCGAAAGCGACGACCGAGCCAGTGGCGCGGAAGACGAGGGTGCGGTCCTCAGACGCGATATCGACCGCCATCTGGTCGAGCACGGCAGATTCCATCTGGCTCGCCAGCGTCCGCTTCCAGATCAGGGCGTAGAGGCGGCGCTGGTCGTTGTCCAGGTAGGGGGCGACGTCGGCCGGCCGGCGGGCGAGGTCGGTGGGACGGATCGCCTCGTGCGCTTCCT
>DAIQPV010000031.1:0-3018 GCA_036787145.1 Rhodospirillales bacterium | reverse complement strand
TGGCTTTGGTCTTGTAGACGCGCGGCTTTTCCGGCACGTAGCGGGCACCGAATTCATCACCGATGACCCGGCGGCAGGCGGCAATCGCTTCGCCCGACATCTGTACGCCGTCGGTCCGCATATAGGTGATCAGGCCGATGGTCTCGCCGCCGATGCCGACACCCTCGTAAAGTTTCTGGGCGACCCGCATGGTGTGGCTGGCGCTGAACCCCAGCTTGCGCGAGGCCTCCTGCTGCAGCGTCGAGGTGACGAACGGCGGCGCCGGATTGCGACGGACCTGCTTGCGCTCGACGGCGGCGACGGCGTAGCGCCGCGCTTCGGCCGCAGCCACGGCGCGCAGCGCCGCCGCCTCGTCGCCGAGGTCGAACTTTTCCAGCTTGCGGCCGTCGAGGTGGGTCAGCGTCGCGGTCAGCGTCTCGCCGCTGTCCTTGGCGAAGACGCCCTCGATCGTCCAGTACTCCCGGGCGCGGAAATCCTCGATCTCCGCCTCGCGTTCGCAGATCAGTCGCAGCGCCACCGACTGGACGCGGCCGGCCGACCGGCTCCCCGGCAGCTTACGCCACAGCACCGGCGACAGGGTGAATCCGACGAGGTAGTCGAGTGCGCGGCGCGCCAGGTAGGCGTCGATCAGCTCGCGATCCAGGTCGCGTGGGCGGGCAAAGGCGTCGAGGATGGCGTTGCGGGTGATTTCGTTGAACACCACGCGCTTGATGCCGACCCCGCCCAGCGCCTTGCGCTGGTTGAGCACCTCGCAGACGTGCCAGGAAATGGCCTCGCCCTCGCGGTCAGGGTCGGTTGCCAGCCAAAGCCGATCGGCGCCGCGCAAGGCTTCGGTGATCGCCTTGATGTGCTTGCCGGCGCGGCCGTCGACTTCCCAGTCCATGGCGAAGTCGCCCTCGGGCCGGACCGAGCCATCCTTCGCCGGCAGGTCACGGACGTGACCGTAGGAGGCGAGCACGGTGTAGCCGTCGCCGAGGTACCTGTTGATCGTCTTCGCCTTGGCCGGCGATTCGACGATCACGACATCCATTGACACGCCTCCACGGTTGGTCGCTTCCCTGTTTGCTCAGCCGATCAAGGAGACCCTGTTGCCCGCGTGCCGTTCTATGCGGCCAGCCAGCTCCCATTCCAGCAAAATGGTGAAAACCCGGGCGGGCGACAATTGGCAGGTGCGGATGATTTCGTCAACCGGGACCGGGGTGGGCGAGAGCGCTCCGGCCACCAGGCGGCGCGCGTCGTCCAGCTCCGCGTCGTTGCTTTCGGGCAGAGGCTCCGGCTCGACGGGCGCGGCGGGGGTCCGCAAGGGCGCGCGCAGTTGCGCCAGGACATCCGCCGCGGTCTCGGTCAACACCGCGCCCTGGCGCAGCAGCTCGTTGCAGCCCCGGGCGCGGGGATCGAGCGGCGAGCCGGGAACAGCGAAGACCTCCCGGCCCTGTTCCGCCGCCATGCGTGCGGTGATCAACGACCCGGAATGCAGATTCGCCTCCACCACCACGACACCCTTCGAAAGACCGGAGATGATTCGGTTTCGCCGAGGAAAATGGCGGGCTTGCGGCGCCGTGCCCGGCGGCGCTTCCGATACCAGGACGCCGTCTTCCCGGATGCGGCCGTAAAGCTGGTCGTTCTCCCGCGGGTAACAGACATCGACGCCGCCGGCGAGGACGGCGACCGTCCCGCTGTCCAGCGCGCCCCGATGCGCCTCGGCATCGATCCCGCGCGCCATTCCAGAAACGACCACCAGCCCGGCGACGCCGAGATCGCGCGCCAGATCATGCGCGAGGCGTCGCCCGTTCAATGAGGCGTTGCGGCTGCCGACGACGGCGATGGCGGCGCGGTGCAGCAGCCGGACGTCGCCGATGACGGCGAGGCTCGCCGGCGCATCTTCGATCATCGCCAGCGGTGCGGGGTAGGCGTCATCGCCCAGGACGATCAGCCGGGCATTGCAGCCGGCGAGCGCCGCAAGCTCCGCCTCGGCCGCGCCGGCGGGACAGAGGCGCATGGAGGACCGCCCGCCGCGACGGGCGAGGTCGGGAAGGGCGCGCAGCGCCGCCGCGGCTGTGCCATAGCGGTCCAGCAGCCGGCGAAAGGTGACGGGGCCGACGTTCTCGCTGCGGATCAGCCGCAGCCGGTCGAATCGTTCGGCATCGGAGAGGGCCGGACGCTGAATCATCGGCGCGCAGGGTAGGCGAGCCGCGCCTCGGGATCAACGCCGCGCCAAGAAAGCCCTCCTCTCCGGTAGCGGAAGTCCCGTCGTGACCCTGCGGTGGGAGAATTGGCGATGCCGGTCGGGGGCACCCGGAAGGGGGAGGGCGCCGTTGTGGCATGGCCGCGCGGACCAGGCCTCTGGGCGTCGGCTGAGGAGAACTCCATTTTCGGCCTCTGTATTATTCGCTGCTGAATTATTCATCATTGTAACCATCGTACCCTTATGGGTATATCGTAGTTGACAAACCGTAAAATTTAATATTACGTACGAGTTTCGCGCACTTGAGTAAGTGAACACTCTTAGTGTAGTTAATAAATCACAGAAATAGGAGGGGGATAATTCGCCTCGTAGCAGCTCCAATTACGGAACACCACGGAGGTTAAACATGGATAGTGCTTTTGTGGGATTTACAACCATGCGGTTCGCTTACGAGCTCAGACGGATGCAGACGTGGCGCCGTCTCGCGGGTGCGGTGGCTGCTTTTTTGCTGGTCAGTTTCGCCGGCGGAGAGCAAGCGGCACATGCTGCCGATCTCCCCGGCTCCTTCCGGGGCAGCGCATTTGCCACGTTTGCCAATGCCACTGCCGGCCCTGTTGCAGCTCAACTCGGCCGCTCCGCTTACCAGCCGTGTCCGTGCCGCGGCACCAACGGGCAGGTCCTGTCCAATACCGTAACATCGCTGCAGGCCGGGGACGGAGGAAAGGTCCTGTCGGCCGATGCCACGGTCAGCACAGTGTTCACTCAGAAGACGACTGCCACGGCCAGGATTCAAGACACGTCAAAGATCTCCGGAGTCAGTCTGCTCAACGGTC
>DAIQPV010000372.1:0-2455 GCA_036787145.1 Rhodospirillales bacterium | reverse complement strand
TTGGCAAAGGCGAACAGGCCGGTCGCCAGGACCAGGACCATGAAATTGCGCCCCACGAAGAGATCGCGCCAGTTCCCGGTCACTACGTTGGTCGTTTGCGGGGGCAGCGGATCGCCCTGGCCGCCACTCAGACGCAAATGCGCCCGTTCAGCTTCGGCTCTGCGGCCGTGCAGGAGATACCAACGCGGGCTTTCGGGCACTGCGAGGGTGACAAGAAGCAGCAAGACGGCCGGCGCAGCGCCGATCAGGAGCATCGGCTGCCAGACCTGCGTCGGCGTCCACACGGCTCCGGCGAGGTACGATGCCAGTATGCCCAGCGTGATCGTAAGCTGGATGATCGACACCAGCGCGCCGCGTACCCGTGGCGGCACGGTCTCGCTGACATAGAGGGGCGCCACCATGGTCGCCGCGCCGACACCGAGGCCGGTGACGGTCCGCCACAGAAGCCATGGCAAGAAAGAGTCGGAAACCGCGACCCCGACACCGCCGACGGCGAAAAGGACGGCAGTCGCCAACAAAGTCGGACGTTCGCCAGTGCGGCGGATCAACCCGCCCGCGAGCAGCGCCCCAACGAATCCGCCGAACAGCACGGACGACACGGCGACGCCCTGCATGAACGGCCCGAGGGCGAAATCCCGGGTGACGAACTCCAAAGCAGGTGCGATGACTGCGGTGTTGTAGCCGATGAGCAACCCGGACATCGCCGCCATAAGGCCGATGAGGATGATCATCTTGGGTACATGCTTGGATACTCGAGCTGCCAGCTTGCCGGCCCAGCTCGGCCGTACAGTTGTCGATATAGCGCCGACGTCTCGTCCTGCGAGGGCGCCCGCCGATTGATGTTAGGACAAGGTGCCGCTTCCATCCGCCACTTACTCTGGAAAAGATGAAGAATTCCAGAGTCTTCAATAGCAGGCAGCAAGCAAGGGCAAGACGCCGAAGAGCGGATTGCTGCAACGCAACATCCGCGTCTCCATTGAAGCGAGCGCGCCGGGACGGCCTTGGTTCCAGCTTCGCCTCTTGCATGCTCAGCTAGCATTCTGGGAGTGCTCGATTTGTCGGATCGGTGAACGGCGGCCAATATGGAAGACAGCCATCGGCTTGACTGGCGCCACTGCTCCTGTTGGCACGGCGTCGTAACCACCACCCCGCAAACATGACGTCGGCTCCTGCCGCATCCAAAAGCAGCCAGGCCATAATTATGCGTATTCTTCGTCGCCGAATGCAGCCCTCTTCACCTTTACAACTCCCGCGAAAGTGGCGAATCATATCGATAGTGGGATGGTGGGGTGCATATCTTGACGGGCTACCTTCGGAATCGACCGGCAAACAGTGTAATTGACCGTTCAGCCGCTTCTTCGCCTCTCACCCGTGAGACGCGGGACGCGTTCTAAATGCCGAGGAAGATGTGCTTGGTGATCTGGGAATCAGCGATTCACCATGCGCGCTGACATTGCCGGTTTTTTCAGATGGCCAGGGTCAGCGATGTTGGCATCGTGGCGTACCATCGGAAGCTTCGTTCCACCGCCCACATGGTGGGCGGCCGCGATCGTAGGAACAGCGCTCGTACTCACGTCGGTTGGGATGGCATGGTCGGCAGAGATTCTTGCCGCCCTGTTTATCCTGTGTGCCACTGCATTTGCAGGGTTGATGGCTGCGTCGTGGCTCGCGGAGCGTGCAAGCAAGCGAGACTACGACCGCTCTCGCCGTGTGGGTCTCCTCAGCCTCTCCGCAGGCCTCTGGCTGCTCGGCTGGCATTCGGCGGCAGCAACGATCTTGCTGGCGGGCTGGCTGGCCGCACAGCGGATCTTCGGGGCCACGACGGTCGGCCTGTTTCTTTCCCTCTTGACCTCCATAACGTTGATTTACGTTGCCGCGGGCCTTTTTCGTTCGAGATGGACAGCACGGGCAGCGCTCGTCGCGCTCATGCCGCCACTGCTGGCACGGCCAGGCTGGCAGTATTCGGCTCTGTCCACGCGCACCGATCTGCGTGAGAGGGAAGCGCGCGATCGTGCCTTGCGTCTCCACCCGACGCTTGCCGTCCCCGTGCTCACGGCGCTGGATGACCTCGGGGCGTCGAATGCCGGACAGCTGCCCCCTCTTGCTCCGCGGCTTGGGTTTTCCTGGAGTCGCGAGCCGATCATGCGGCTCAGTGGTCTCGGCACACCCATCGCCGCCGCCGTACCGCTCGCCCTGATCGTCGTCTTGGTGTTCTCGTCCGACTGGAACATGGACGAGCTCGCCGAGCGCCTTGGACTTCCTCCTGTAACATCGGCGGCTCCGGACCCGCAGCCCCAGGAGACGAAGGAATCAGGCGGACAGAACAATCGCCCGCAAGCCAATCAAGGAGACAGTTCGCAGGGCCAAAACCAGTCCGGTCAGGGCGGCAATCCGCAAGCTCCGCCGCAGGCCAACCAAGGCAGAGGCTCGCAAGGCCAAAACCAATCCGGTCAGG
>DAIQPV010000030.1:0-16227 GCA_036787145.1 Rhodospirillales bacterium | reverse complement strand
CGCACCGCCGGTCGTGGCGGAGCCCTCGTGAATGACCGCGCCAGCCGTCTGCTCAGAGTCCGTCTGCTCAGAGTCCGTCTGCTGAAGATCGCGCCGGTTTTGGCCGTGGTCGCGGCCTGCGCCGGCACGAACCATGAAATCCCCGACGACAGCGGCGTCCAGACCATCGCAGGATCGGGCCACAGCAGCCATCCGCCGTCGGCAGGCCCGAGCAGCGACCCTGTTTCGGCCCCGGCGCAACTCGTCGGCCTCGATGCGGAGGAGCTCGATCGCCTGCTCGGGCCTGCGGATTTCACGCGCAGCGATGGTCCGGCCGAGATCCGCCAATATCGCGACAGCGGCTGCGTGCTCGATCTCTTCCTTTATGCCGATCTGGCGTCAGGACGATATCGGGTGTCGCACGTCGAGGCACGCGACCGGCAGACTGCCGGCATCGCGGAACAGGCTTGCGTCGCGGGCCTGCTGCGTTCGCGGCAAGCCGGATAGCGGAGCGCACCCGGAAGTCCCGATTCAGCCGCGGGTGGGCTCAGCCTGCCCTACCGCGGGCGAAGCAGCCATGTCCGCGGTCTTCGCCTCGTAGCGGCAGAGGTCGCGGAGAGGACACACGGGGCAGCGGGGCCTGCGTGCCAGGCAGATGTAGCGGCCGTGGAGGATCAGCCAGTGGTGCGCGTGGCGCAGCCTCCGCTCGGGGGTGCGCGCCAGAAGGCCGGCTTCGACCGCCTCCGGCGTGGCGCCGGGGGCCAGCCCGGTGCGGTTGGCGACCCGGAAGACGTGTGTATCGACGGCAATCGTCGGCTCGCCAAAGGCGACGTTGAGGACGACGTTCGCCGTTTTCCTGCCGACGCCAGGCAGCGCCTGCAGCGCTTCGCGGTCACGGGGCACGCAGCCCCCCCAGTTCTCCACCAGTTGCCGGCTCAGCGCGATGACGTTTTTCGCCTTGGTGTTGAACAGCCCGATCGACTTGATCCGCTCGCGCAGGCCGTCCTCTCCCAGCGCCAGCATCGCCGCGGGCGTGGCGGCAACGGCAAACAGGGGCGCCGTCGCTTTGTTGACCGATGCGTCGGTCGCCTGCGCCGAAAGCACGACGGCGACAAGAAGAGTGAAGGGGTTTTCGTAAGCAAGCTCGCTGCGCGGCTCGGGATTTGCCTCCGCCAGCCGCCGGTACAGCTCATCGACCTCAACGGCACTCAGGCGTGGCAAATCATCAGCCGCGGGTTTTGTGGCCAGTCCTTGGGTTCGCTTGGGCCGTTGCCGCATTTCTCCTCGCCGGCGGGCTCCCACATCTGATAGTAGTTATCAATCTCCGTCGCAGGCGGCCGGATGCCTCAAACAGACGACACTGCCGTCCTTTATAGCGCCGTGCTGCGCCCGCATCGAAGCAGCGGCGTTATCGGCGCGCGGGTTGTGAGCATCGTTGTCGCGGTCCTGCTGGGCGTTATCGGCACGGGTTTCGTTCTGGCGGGTGCGTGGCCAATCCTGCCTTTCCTGGGCCTGGACGTTCTCCTGCTGTATGCCGCGCTGCGCTTCAATCAGCGCGCAGGCAACGCCGAGGAGGCCATCAACCTCACGCGGCGGGCGCTGACCGTCCGGCGGACGGATCATTGGGGCAACCAGTCCTCCTTCTCCTTTTCACCTCACTGGCTGCAAGTCAACCTGCTGCCGCTGCCTGGCAACGACAATCGGCTGGAGTTGCGCTCGCAGGGACGCTCGCTTGCGATCGCCAAGTTCCTCACTCCGGATGAACGGAAAGTGCTTGCTGGCACCCTGCGCCGAACGCTCGGGCGCCTGACATTCCCGTCGGTGAATCCGGTTCCCGCTGCCTGACAATCGTCCGGCGGTCTCGGGCCACTCGAGCGGCTGCTCTGGGGCCGCTGCTATGGGGCAACGCATGGCGCATTCCCGACCGTCGATTGTTTCCGCCAGTTATCGAACCGACATTCCGGCGTTTTACGCGGCGTGGTTCCGCGCCCGCCTGCAGGCGGGGTTTGCCCGCGTCGTCAATCCCTACGGCGGCCCTCCGTCGCGCGTTTCTCTCGTGCCGCCGGATTGTCTCGGCTTCGTCTTCTGGACCCGCAACGCCGCGCCTTTCCTGCCGGTGCTGGACGACGTGCGGCGCACCGGCCTGCCGTTTCTCGTGCAGTTCACCGTCACCGGCTATCCGCGGCCTCTTGATGCCGCGACGATCCGGCCGGCCGAGGCGATCGCGCAGATCCGCGAGATCGCGGCGCGGCATGGGTCGGGCCACGTCGTCTGGCGCTATGATCCCATCGTCTTCTCGACGCTGACCGAGCCCGCGCACCACCGGGACGGGTTTGCCAGACTGGCCGACGGGCTTCAGGGGAGCGTCGATGAGGTGATTGTGTCGGTTGCGCAGATCTACCGGAAGACGGCCCGCAACCTCGATAATGCGGCGCGTCGCCACGGCTTTTCCTGGCGGGACCCGGCAAGCGGCGAAAGGGAGCGCGTTGTCGCCGATCTCGCGACCTTGGCCGCCGAACGCGGCATCCGTCTCAGCCTCTGCGGCCAGCCGGAGCTGCTGCGGCCGGGTGTCGCGGAGGCCCGCTGCATCGATGCCGACCGGCTGTCACGCCTCGCCGGGCGGCCGCTGCCGGCCGCGGCCAAGGCCCACCGTCAGAGGTGCGCCTGCTATGCCTCGCGAGACATCGGCGGCTACGACAGTTGCCCTCATGGGTGCGCCTACTGCTATGCGGTCTCCGGACGCGACGCGGCCAAGCGCCGGTTCGCGGCTCACGATCCGACGGCCGAATGCCTCGTTCCGCCAAACGCGGCCAGCCGCGGTGACGAAGCGACCGGCTGAGTGCGGGGCTTCGCGCGGCTCGGATCAGTGTGACTCGTCGATCCGCGAGCTGCCGGGGCCGGCGGTTCTGCGGTAGGGGTCCGCGCCCGTGGGATCGGCGTCCGCCTTCCGGAAGTGGAGAATGCCGTCGTCGCTCGCGTCTTCCGGTCGCGTCGCCTGCGGAGTGCCCGGCTTGGGGCCACCCCGCGCGATTCCGACGCGCGCCGGACGCAAGGTCCTGTCGTGCAGCAGGTAGCCGGTCTGCGCAACCTGCACGACCGTCCCGTGCGGCACGTCGGGGTTGGGCACTTCGTACAAAGCCTCGTGCACGTGGGGGTCGAACGGCCGGCCCTGCGCGGCGATCGGCTTCACGCCGTGGCGCTCCATCACCGTCAGCAATTCCTTTTCGGTCATCTCCACGCCCTCAGTGAGCGCCGCCAGCGCCGGATCGGCCGCACGCGCGTCAGCATCGACGCTGGCCAATGCGCGCTGCAGGTTATCGGCCACCGTCAGGAGATCGCGGGCAAAGCCGGTGATGGCGTATTGGCCTGCTTCCTGCCGATCGCGAGCCGCGCGCCGCCGCACGTTCTCGGTTTCGGCAAGCGCCCGCAGGTACTCGTCCTTGAGCTTTGCGTTCTCCGCCTCGGCGGCCAGGAGGCGTTCAGCCACCGCCGCCGCTTCCACCGGTGCCTGAACGTCGACGGCCGCCGCGGCCACTGCCGCTGACTCCCCTTCGACATCGCCCCGCTGCTCGGGTGCGTTGTCGGGGTGCTGGCCAAAAAATCTTCTGTCAGTTCCCGTCATCGCCTCTTTCCTACAGTCCCTGCCGTCAGCCGATCAGACGGCCGACCAATTTCGCCGTGTAATCCACCATAGGGATGATCCGCGCATAGTTGATCCGGGTCGGGCCGATGACGCCGATGGCGCCGACGATCCGCTCTCGCCCGTTCCGATATGGACTGACGATCATCGAACAGCCGGCCACGTTGAACAGCGCGTTATCGGAACCGATGAAAATCTGCACACCGTCGGCATGGTCGACCATCGACAGCAGCTTGACCAGGATTTCCTTGGTCTCCAGAGCATTGAACAGCGCACGGATATGCTCCAGGTCGCTGATCGCCTGGACATCGTCCAGCAGGTGCGCCTGGCCGCGCACGATCAGGGATCCGCCCGGCTCGCCGCCGGCCCAGATGGCGAGGCCCGACTCAACGAGCTTGCTGGTCAGCTGGCCGAGTTCCGCGCGGTGCGCCGTCAGCTCCGCCAGGATCTCATTGCGGGCTTCGAGGAGCGTCCGCCCGACCAGGCGCGCCGACAGAAAGTTGGACGCCTCCACCAACGCCGAAGGCGGGAGGCCGGGCGGCGTCTCGATGATTCTGTTTTCGACGACGCCTGTTTCCGTAACCAGCACCACCAGCGCGCGGCCCGGGCTGAGACTGACCAGCTCGATGTGCTTCAGCGGGTGCTCTGTCTTGGGAGCCATGACCAGTCCGGTGCAGCGTGTCAGCCCCGACAAGGTCTCGGTCGCCCGCTCCAGCAGCCCCTCGACGCTGGCACTGCTGCCGGCACAGCGTTCGGCGATGCTCCGGCGCTCGTCGTCGCTCAGATTTCCGATGCCGAGCAGGCCGTCGACGAACAGCCTGAGGCCCACTTCCGTCGGCACGCGCCCGGCCGACGTATGCGGCGAGAACAGCAGCCCGGCGTCTTCCAGGTCGGCCATGACATTGCGAATGGTCGCGGGCGAAAGCGAGACGGGCAACCGCTTTGAGATCGTGCGCGAGCCGATCGGCTCGCCGGTCTCCAGATAGACATCGACGATCTGCCGGAAGATCTCGCGTGACCGTTCGTTCAACTCCTGAATCATCACCCTCGGACCACGAAACCCTGCACTGCCCCGGCACTGTATCGCACGCGTGATGTAGTCGGAGGGGGCGACACCGTCAACGAACGGACAGCAGGCCGGCCGCAGCCCCGCCTGCTGTAGCCCATAGCAAATATTGGAAAACCCCGATATAAAGGCCGATGGGTTTCGCGCGGTGCCACGCTGGTGCAGCGTGCAGGTAATCGGCCCAAGATGCCGAAGCCAAGGGAAGTGCCGCCAAGGCACCCGCTAATGGGGAGACCGAGCGTCGTGGCGGACGAGGGTCCGATTCTCGACATAAGGGACGTTTCGCTTAGTTTTCGGGGCGTCCGCGCCCTTAATCGCGTCGGCTTTTCTGTTGCGCGCGGCGCCCTGTTCTCGATCATCGGGCCGAACGGGGCTGGCAAGACCTCGATGCTGAACTGCATCTCCGGCCGCTATGCGCCGTCGGACGGGCGCATTTTCTTCGAAGCCCAGGACATCACGCGCCTGAAGACAAACGGGCGGGCGCGGATCGGCATCGGCCGGACGTTTCAGAATCTGGCGCTGTTCAACCACATGTCGGTGCTCGACAACATCATGGTCGGCCGCCACCACCTGCTGCGCAACACCTTCCTTTCCGGCGCCCTGTACTGGATCGGCGGGGCACAGCGGGAGGAACTGAAGCATCGGCACGAGGTCGAGCAGATCATCGATTTTCTGGAAATCTCGCATATCCGCAAGGCGGTGGCCGGCACGTTGCCCTATGGCCTGCGCAAACGCGTCGAACTCGCGCGCGCGGTCGCGCTGAAACCGAAGCTGATCCTGCTGGACGAGCCGATGGCGGGGATGAACCTGGAAGAAAAGGAGGATATGGCCCGGTTCATCATCGACCTGAACGAAGAGTGGGGCATGACGGTGGTGATGATCGAGCACGACATCGGCGTGGTGAACGACATCTCGCACCGGGTCGTGGTTCTGGACTTCGGCAAGAAGATCGCCGAGGGCGCACCGTCCGAGGTGATCGACGATCCGCAAGTCCGCAAGGCCTACCTCGGCGAGGAGGAAAAGCCGATCCCCGCCCCGGCGCCGGCGATTGCCGCCAAGGCCGTGTCATGGCAATAGCGGCGGAGGCCGCCTCGGGTTTTGCCGACGTCTCCGTTCATGACACCTTCGCCAAGTTGCTGGCCCACAATGCTGCGGCGTATCCGGACCAGATCGCGATGCGCGAGAAATCCCTCGGCATCTGGCGCGCCTTCACCTGGCGGGAGGTCCACGATCGCGTCAAGCATATGGCCCTCGGCATGCGCGCGCTCGGCCTGCGGCGCGGCGATGTCGTTGCCGTGATCGGCGATAACCGGCCGGAATGGATATGGGCCGAACTCGCAACTCACGCCCTGCGGGGCCTGTCGCTCGGCCTCTATCAGGATTCCATCGGCGATGAAGTGTCGTGGCTGCTGCGCTACGCCGAAGCAAAGCTGATCGTCGCCGAGGACGAGGAGCAGGTGGACAAGCTGATCGAACTCGTGGACGAGGTGCCGGGCGTCCGCCACGTGGTTTATTGCGATCCCCGCGGCATGCGGAAATATGGCGATGACCGCCTGCTGAGCCTCGAAGACCTGCTCGAACGGGGCGCGGCGCAGGATGTGGCCGATCCGCAGCTTTTTGGGCGGGAGGTGTCGGCCGGTTGCGGCGAGGATGTGGCGATTCTCTGCACGACGTCGGGCACCACCGGCCGCCCCAAGCTCGCCATGATGCAGTCGGGCCCCTTCCTGCGCCACGCGCTCGACTACCTCAGCGCCGATCCCAAGGCCCCCGGCGACGACTACGTTTCGGTGCTTCCGCTGCCGTGGATCATGGAGCAGGTCTACGCGGTGGCGCAGTCGTTGATCGGCAGGACCATCGTCAATTTTGTCGAGGAGCCGGAAACGATGATGGCCGATCTGCGGGAGATCGGCCCGAGCTTCGTGCTGCTGGCCCCGCGCGTCTGGGAGAGTGTGGCGGCCGATGTCCGGTCGCGGTTGATGGAGTCCACCTGGCTGAAGCAGCGGATGTTCGACGCCGGCATGCGGCTCGGCCTTCGCGCCCTTGAGCGCGGCGGCCGATCGGCGCTAGCGGATTTCCTGTTGTTTCGCGCGCTCCGCGACCGGCTGGGGCTCTCCAACCTGAAGTCGGCCGCCACCGGCGGTGCCGCGCTGGGGCCGGAGACCTTCCGCTTCTTCATCGCCATGGGGGTGCCGCTGCGCCAGCTTTACGGCCAGACCGAGCTGGGCGGCGCGTATACCGTCCACGCCGCGGACGCCATCGATTTCGATACCGTCGGCGTGCCGTTTGCCAACGCCGAAGTGCGCATCGACAGTCCGGACGAAAACGGCGTCGGCGAGATCGTCGCCCGGACCGCCGGGATGTTCTCCGGATACTACAAGAATGAAGAGGCCGGCCGGGCCGATGTTCGCGACGGCTGGATGCATACCGGCGACGCTGGCTACTTCAGCGCCAGCAACGGGCATCTCGTCGTCATCGACCGGATCAAGGATATCGCCACCACCGCCACCGGCGCGCACTTCTCGCCGATGTTCATCGAAAACAAGCTGAAATTCTCCCCCTACATTGCCGAGGCGGTCATTCTCGGGCACGCAAGGCCGTGGCTGGCCGCGATCATTTGCATCCGCTTCGGCATTCTCTCGAAATGGGCGGAAAAGCGCCGGATCGCGTTCACCAATTACGCCAGCCTCGCCGCTCGTCCGGAGACCGATGCGCTGATCCGCGACGAAATCGGCAAGGTCAACGCAAGCCTGCCCGAGGCCCACCGGATCCGGCGCTTTCTCCTCCTCTACAAGGAGCTCGACGCCGATGACGGCGAGTTGACCCGAACCCGAAAAGTGCGGCGCAGTGTCATCAATGAGAAGTATGCCGACATCATCGCTGCCATTTACGGCGATCAGCCCCGCGTCCACGTCGATACCTGGATCACCTTCCAGGACGGGACCCGGTCGCGCATCGTCACCGACCTGAACGTAACGACGCTGACGCCGCCCGCCTTGCGCCGCGAGGCGGCGGAATAGCCGAGGGGATACGCGTTCGCGATGACCGACAATCTGCTGCTGCAACTCGTGGTCAACGGGCTGATCCTGGGTACGCTTTATGGCGTCGTCGCCATGTGCTTCACCCTGATCTACAAGGCCTCGCAGGTGGTGAACTTCGCGCAGGGCGAATTCCTGCTGATTGGCGCCTGGGTATGCTGGTGGCTGCTCGCCGATCTTGGCCTGCCGCTCTGGCTCGGCTTCCCGGTGACGCTGGCCTTCATGATGATCTTCGGCATCACGCTTCAGGTGGTGGTGCTGCGGCCGATGATCGGCGAGCCCATCATCTCGGTGATCATGGTGACGGTCGGGCTGTCGATCTTTTTCCAGGCGATGATGAAATGGATCTTCGGGGTCATCGTCCAGCCCTTTCCCCCGATCTTCGCGGCGCAGACGGTGTCCGTCCTCGGGCTCAACGTGCAGCCCGCCTACCTGATGAGTCTCGTCGTGTCGCTCGTCATCATGGGCGGCTTTGCCCTCTTCTTCAAATACTCCCGGCTCGGTCTGGCGATGCGGGCAACCGCCTTCAACCAGCAGGTGGCGCAGAGTCTCGGCATCTCGGTGCAGAAGATGTTCGCGTTGTCGTGGGCGATTTCGGCGATGGTCTCGTCGCTTGCCGGCGTGGTGTTCGGCATCGTCAACGGCGTGTCGTCCGCCCTGTCGCTGTTCGGCATCAAGGTGTTCCCGGCGGTGATCCTGGGCGGCCTCGATTCCATCGTCGGTGCGATTGTCGGCGGGCTGATCATCGGTGTTCTGGAGAATGTCGCGCAGTACGTGGACAGCCAGTGGCTGCACATCGGCAATCTTTACAACATCGCGCCGTTCTACGTGCTGGTGATCATCCTGATGATCCGACCTTACGGCCTGTTCGGCACCGAAAAGATCGAACGGCTGTAAGGGGCAACCGGAGCGGCGGGAGGGAGAGCAGCCGAAATGGCCGGGAACACCGGGACACGCTGTGGCGATTTCAAGACCAGTTACGCCGCCGATACGACCCTGTTTGCAACGGCGTTGTCGCGCAACGCCACGCTGCTGGGCATCGTCCTGCTGGCGCTGGCGCCGCTGTCGTTCGCCGGCATCGAGCCGGTCAGCGATTACTGGATCGCGCTTCTGATCCAGATCGGTTACCTCGGCATCGCCGCACTCGGCCTCAACATCGTGGTCGGCTTTACCGGCCAGATCTCGCTGGGACATTCCGCCTTCTTCGGCTTCGGTGCGTTTGCGTCCGCCTGGCTCAACAACACCTTCGGCATTCCGGTAGTGCTGGCCATGCCGCTGGCGGGCGTGATGACGACGGCTGTCGGCATGGTCTTCGGCATTCCGGCGGCGCGCATCAAGGGGCTCTATCTGGCCATTGCCACCCTCGCCTCCCAGTTCATTCTTCAGGACTTCTTTGCACGCGCCGACTGGTTCACCGGCGGAACAGCGGGGGCGCTGGCGGCGCCGTTCTCCCTCTTCGGCTGGGAGTTGAGAACCGATCGGCAGTACTTTTATGTCGTCCTGGTCACTGTCGTCCTGCTCTACGTGGCGGCGGGCAATCTGCTTCGGACCCGCGACGGGCGGGCGCTGGTGGCCGTGCGAGATCATTATCTGTCCGCCGAGGTGATGGGCATCAACCTCGCCAAGTATCGCATCCTGTCGTTCGGAATCTCCTCCTTTTACGCGGGGATCGCGGGCGCTCTGTTCGCTCACTACCTCCAGTATGTTTCGGTGGAAGGCTTCGACCTGCTGCTATCGATCCAGTTCCTCGGCATGATCATCATCGGCGGGCTCGGCTCCGTCTCTGGAACGTTGATGGGGACGGCGTTCATGGTCCTGCTTCCCGAAGCGATGGGAGGGATTATCGGCGCGCTGCAGCAGACGGAATGGGGGAATATTCCGGCGATCACGCAGGGGCTGACGTTTCTCAAGCAGGCGGCCATCGGCCTCGCCATCGTGCTGTTCCTGATCTTCGAGCCCGACGGCCTTGCCCACCGCTGGCAGCTCATCAAATCCTACTGGCGCCTCTATCCATTCTCGTATTGAGAAGGCGAAAGCATCGTGGCGGATGCGACAACAAGCGTGGCAACTAAGGTAAGGGAGAGACGACCAATGAGCAGGCTGAAAGGCGCCGTCATCACCGCGGCTCTGGGGGGCATTTTCACGATCGCAGCGGGCAGCGTGATGGCGGCTGACCCGCTGGTCGGAAACCTTGTGGATTTCACCGGCCGGACCGCCCAGGTAGGAACGCCGTACGGGCAGGCGAAGATCGACGCGGCCGCCTGGGTCAACGCGCATGGCGGCGTCAACGGCAAGAAGATCAACCTTCAGACGTTCGACTATTCCTACGAGGTGCCGCGGGCCATCGCCACCTACAAGCTCTGGAAGCAAGACGGCATGGTCGCCCTGCAGGGCTGGGGCACGGCCGATACCGAGGCGCTCGTCGGCTTTGTCGCCGAGGACCAGATCCCCTACTTCTCCGCTTCCTATTCGGCGCATCTCACCGATCCGCTGGGCCAGGGCGCCGAATCCAAGAAGCCCTCCCCCTACAACTTCATCATGGGTCCGTCCTATTCCGACGCCGTCCGGGCGATGCTGCAATGGGCGAAGTCGGACTGGGAGAAAAAGGGCGGCAGCGGCGCACCCAAATACGTTCATATGGGGGACAACCACCCCTATCCGAACGCGCCAAAAAAGGCTGGTGAAGAATACGCCAAGGAGCTGGGCTTTGAGGTTCTGCCGGCGATCCAGTACTCGCTGGCACCGGGCGATTTCAAGGCTCAGTGTTTGAGCCTGAAGCAGTCGGGCGCCAATTATGCATTCCTGGCGAACACATCGGATTCGAACGTCTCGCTGCTGAAATCGTGTGCCGCGGTCGGCGCCGACGTTCAGTTTCTTGCGAATATCTGGGGCTTCGACGAGAGCCTGATGAAAGCGGCCGGGACTGCCGCCGATGGTGTCGTCTGGCCGATGGGAGCGGCGCCGTGGAGTGCGGACGTCCCCGGCATGAAGCTTGTCCATGACATCGCCACGGCCGCCGATCCGAAAACCACCTACAAGCCGGTGCATTACATTCGCGGAATCTGCTCGTACTTCTTCATGAGAGAGGCGATGGCGTGGGCGGAGAACAACGGCGGCCTTTCCGGGCCCAACATCAAGAAGGGGATGTACCAGAAGAAGGACTGGGTGCCGGAAGGGCTGGAGGGCGTCTGCCTGAAGGCCACCTGGACACCGGAGGATCATCGCGGCTTCAACCAGGTGCTCGTCTATCAGGGCATCGTCAAAGCGGATCCCCCTGCCGACGCCGATATCGGCAAGCTGATCGCCGATGGCACTCTGGGGATGAAGCAGGTCTTCGACGTGACCATCCCGCGCCGCAAGGAATGGCTCGGCTGGTGATCGGTCTCCCTGCCACCATGCCCTCACCCCGCCCCCTCACCCTCCCGCTGCGCGGGTCCCTCCCTCTCCCGCGAGCGGGAGAGGGTCGGGGTGAGGGCATGACGGTGGTGAGGGCATGACCGCCACACTCGGAAGCACCAGCCGATGATCGAGCCCGTCGCCAGGATCGAGCCGGCGCCGCCCTTGCTCAGCGTCAACAATATCGAGGTCGTCTATAACGACGTCATCCTGGTCCTGCGCGGCGTCTCTCTGTCAGTCCCGCGGGGGGCGCTGGTCGCCTTGCTTGGCGCCAACGGCGCCGGCAAATCCACCGCGCTGAAAGCGATCTCGGGCTTGTTGAAGACGGAAGACGGCGAAGTCACCCGCGGTGAGGTGATGTTCGACGGCGAACGCATCGACCGGATGGCCCCGGAAGCGATCGTCCGGCGCGGAATCTTCCAGGTGATGGAGGGTCGGCGAATCATCGAGGACATGACCTGTATCGAGAACCTGCGGCTCGGCGCGTATACCCGGCGCGACTCCGGGATCCGCGACGACCTGGACATGGTCTTCGGATACTTTCCCCGGCTGAAGGAACGCGCCGGACTCGCCGGCTACCTCTCCGGCGGCGAGCAGCAGATGCTGGCCATCGGCCGGGCCCTCATGGCGCGTCCGAAAATGATGCTCCTGGACGAACCCTCGATGGGCCTGTCGCCGCTGCTGGTCGGCGAGGTCTTCGATATTATCCGCCGCCTGAACGGGGATCTCGGCATCACCATGCTGCTCGTCGAGCAGAACGCCCGGATGGCGTTGAAGGCCGCCGACTACGGCTACATCATGGAAAATGGCAAGGTTGTCCTCGACGGCAGCGCGTCCGATCTCGCAAGTAACGAAGACGTAAAGGAATTCTACCTTGGCGGCGGCGGTGAACAGCGCCGGTCGTTCAAGAACCTGAAATCGTACAAGCGGCGCAAGCGCTGGCTGTAGGGCGCGCCCGGTCTGAAGCCACCATCGCAAATTTGACCTACCGAAGCGCACCCGACAAATTCGTGACACAATCAAGTGGCAGCATCCGATCTTATAGACCTCCTACGTGACCGACCGGAGTTTCCCCCAACTCCGGTCAACCCAATCGGCTCTATGCCGAACGACGGCGGCCAGTATCCCCCAACTGGCCGCCGTTTTTCGTTGTCCACTTTGCCTTATCGCGACAATGCCGGTAGCTTTGCGGCAACAGCGGAGTGGATATGGTCGGTCTTTCGGTCGAGAACCTCGTTTGCGTCCGTGGCGAACGCACCATTTTCTCCGGACTGTCATTTCGCTTGCGGGGGGGTGATGCGCTGGTCCTCAGCGGCCGCAACGGAGCCGGAAAATCGTCGCTGCTGCGCGTCCTGGCCGGATTGCTGCCGCCCGCCGGCGGCCGGATTGCCTGGGAGGGGACGGATGTCGGCCGCGACAAGGACGCGCACCGGGCGCATGTCCGCTTCGTCGGACATGCCGACGCCGTCAAGCCCGCTCTGAGCGTCAGCGAAAATCTCTACCCCTGGGCCGTTCTGTGGGGCGGACGCGCCGCGGCGGCCGAGCGCATCGCCAGCGCTCTCGACCACTTCGGCATTCCGCAACTCGGGGAGACGCCGGGACGCTGGCTGTCCGCCGGTCAGCGCCGCCGCGTCGCCCTTGCCAGACTGCTGCTGGCGCCGGCGCCGCTCTGGCTGCTGGACGAGCCGCGCACGGCCCTCGATACCGACGCCGCAGCCCGCCTGGATAGCGCCGTCGAACGCCACCGGAAAGGCGGCGGCATGGTGGTGATCGCCCTGCACGAGGGCGCGCGTCCCCCGGGCGCCCTGCCCCTCGACCTTGACACCCTGCGAGCGGCAGCGTGCTGAGCGGCGCGCTCGCGCTGATCCATCGGGAAATCCGCCTCGCGGTACGCCAGGGGATGGACAGTTTCATGGCGATCGTCTTCTTCGTGCTGGCTTGCGTGCTGTTTCCGCTCGGCATCGGGCCGGAGCCACAGATGCTGTCGCGCATCGCCGCCGGCGTTATCTGCGTCGCGGCGCTGCTCGCGGCCCTGCTGTCGCTGGACCGCCTGTTCCAGGCGGATTTCGAAGATGGTTCGCTCGAGCAGATGGCGCTGTCGTCGATGCCGCTGAGCATCGTCGTCCTGGCCAAGGTGGCAGCCCACTGGCTGACCACCGGACTGCCGCTGATCGTCGCGGCACCGGTGCTGGCGGTGTTGCTGCAGCTCGATGTCCAGGCCTATGGGGCGCTGCTGGCTGCGCTGGCCCTGGCGACGCCAAGTCTCAGCCTGATCGGGGCCGTCGGCGCAGCCCTCGTCCTGGGCGCGCGGCGCGGCGGCGTCTTGCTGGCGCTCCTCATCCTGCCACTTTACATTCCGCTGCTGATTTTTGCCGTCGCGGCAATCGATGCTGCGGCACTGGGCCTTCCCGTGCGTCCCCATCTGCTGCTTCTCGCAGGCGTTTGCGCGGGCGCGCTGGCCCTGGCACCGGGGACCGCCGCGGCGGCGATGCGCCAGGCGCTCGCGTAGAGGCGCCCAGCTTTATTGATCGAGAGCGCGAAAGCGCCGCGCCCTCATGCCAAAAGCCTTCCGGGATCACATCTCCGCTCAGCAGAGGTCCGGCCGTTCTCCTCGATCTTACAGGTCGGTGGTATAGCCCTCGTGGAACGCGTTATCCGAGCGGAACTGCTCCTGGATCGCGGGCACCGTGTCCGCATGGGCGGTCAGGGCCTCGACGCAATGCGGATCGAATTGCCGACCTGCCAGCTCCGTCAGCAGGCGAAACGCCGCCTCGTTGGTCCAGGCATCCTTGTAGCAGCGGACCGTGGTCAGCGCGTCGAAGACATCGGCGACTGCGACGATGCGGGCTTCCAGCGGGATGTCTTCGCCCTTGCGCCCGCTGAGATAGCCACTGCCGTCGAAGGCCTCGTGATGAAACCGGACGATGTTGCGGAGCAGGTCCACGTGCTGGCCCATCCCGACGTGAAAGCCGCTGGCAATGCTCTCGACGATGTCCATGCCGGCGGAGACGTGCGTCTTCATGACGGCGTATTCGTCGGCCGACAGCTTGCCGGGCTTCAACAGAATGCGGTCGGACACGGCGATCTTGCCCACATCGTGGAGAGGCGCATAGAGGAAGACAAACTCCACGAACTCGTCGTTGATTCCCCAGCCGGCGTCGGCCAGGGATTTCGCAATCAGACGGGAGTAGCGGGCCATGCGGTCGAGGTGGGTTCCCGTTTCCTCGTTGTGGGTGCGGCTCATCTTCCGCGCCACCAGGATCGCGGAGCGCAGGGCGGCGACCCGCGAAACCTCGTTGATGATCAGCAGAGAGATCAGATGCGCGTAGGTCGAAAGATGGCGGATCACGGGCGGCGAGAAATATCCGGGCTCCGACGAATCGAAAAAGAGAAAGCCGAAGAAATCGCCGTGGTCATAGAAGGGCAGCGTATACGTCGACCGGTAGCCGGATTGCAGGAGCCGGCGGACGTGCTCGCTGGGAACGCGGGCGCCGTTCCATAAGCGGAGTTCGTCGATAACCCGGCTGGAATGGCGTTCGGCCAGGTCGCGCAGCGACGGAATCTGATCGAGCTTCGCCTCATAGTGCGAAAACGGGGGATCGCCTTCCGTGGAGTGCACGAAGGTTTTCAGGATATCGGTCTGCCCGTCGTAGATGGCCACCGCCACCCGGTTGATAAGCGGCAAGTCCCCCCGCAGACCGTCGTGAATACTTCGAAGCTGTCCCTGGATCGAGACGGTATCGTTAAGGGCGTCAATCACATCGTTTGCCCAAGACCGAAGATGCCGGAGCACGCAGTCACGTTATCCCTGGACCAAAGCAGAAGCCAGCGCCTCCTGCGTGTGATTCTCAGCCGGCTCCTGACCGACGATGGAGGGGCTGGCGAACTTGGCTTTTCCACCGCATTTCAACAAAAACGTGTGCGGACATGGTGATGCGTGTTCTTCCGACCCTGCGCCAACTCAAATACCTGGTGGCCGTCGCCGATCATCGCCACTTCGGACGGGCGGCCGAAGAGTGCCTGATCGCTCAGTCAACGCTGAGCGCCGGTCTTCGCGAACTGGAAGACCTGCTGGGCGTCACGCTGGTCGGCCGCGGCAAACGGGAGGCGACGCTGACGCCGGTCGGCGAGGACATCGTCGAGCGGGCGAGAGGGCTGCTGCGCGACGCCGACGAACTGGTCGACGCGGCGCGGGCCGGGAACCAGCCGCTCAGCGGCCTGCTGCGCCTGGGCGTGATCCCCACCGTCGCGCCGTACGTTCTGCCACAGGTCCTGCCGGAGCTGCGCCGCGCCTATCCGGACCTTCGCCTGTATTTGCGCGAGGAACAGACGGCACGCCTCCTGGAGCTGCTGCGGCGCGGACGCCTGGATGCGGCCCTGATCGCCCTTCCCTACGCCATCGACGGGCTGGAAGAAATGCGCCTGAAGGAGGATCCGCTGCTGATCGCCTGTCCCCGGAACCACCGGTTTGCCCAGCGGACCGCCATCGACGTCGGGGAGCTGTCGGGCGAAAAATTGCTGCTCCTCGAGGATGGTCACTGCCTGCGCAATCACGCGCTGACCGCCTGCAGTCTGCTCCCCGGCCGGGCGAACGAGGACATGCAGGCGACCAGCCTCAGCACGCTGGTGCAAATGGTCGCGGGAGGCCTTGGTCTGACCCTGGTGCCGCGACTCGCCGCCGAAATCGAAACGCGCCACGAGCCGGCGCTGGCGCTGATCGGGTTCAGCGACCGGGCTCCCGCCCGAACGATTGCCCTCGTCTGGCCGGCGCGCAGTGTGCGAGCGCCCGATCTGCGTCTCCTCGGCGCAGCGGTTCAGGCGCACCTCGCACGCTTGCCCGCCGCGGAGGGCTGCGCCGCCGCGGCGGATTTGCCCGGCGGCTGACCTATCCGGCACGCCGCAGGGAAGCTGCGGCACCCTCCAGATCCGGAACCTGGGATCGCTCGATGCCGGGGGCGGAGCGTGCCGTGACCGTCGCCGGTGCGCGAAAGCCTCGCTTGGTCGAGGTCTCGAACACCTCGTACTCATCGATCTGAAAGCGCTCGACGATGGCCATCAGGCGGCGCTCGTCTTCCGCTGCGATGCGGCTGCGCCACGAAAACAGCACGTCG
>DAIQPV010000371.1:0-2470 GCA_036787145.1 Rhodospirillales bacterium | reverse complement strand
AACGACGGTGCGCTCTGCTGCCAGGGGGGGGATGATCCTCAGCGTCGCCGTGCCCGTCCAGCGATATAAGCAGGTCCTCGCGGCGCTCATGCTGACGCGGGGCTCCTCGGAAATAGACGCCTCGGTCTTGCAGGTGCGCCTGGACGTGTTGCGATGGTTTCTCGTGGCACTGGCCGTGACCGTGCTCATGTCCATCTATCTGGCCGGCACTATTGCCCACCCAATTCGTCTTCTGGCCGCAGCCGCGGATCGTGTTCGGCGGGATCGCCACAGGCGTTACACGATTCCCGATTTCGGCCGTCGACGGGACGATATCGGCCAGCTCGCGGCGGCGCTGAGAGATATGACCCAGTCGCTCTGGCTTCGCATCGATGCCAATGAACGCTTCGCCGCCGACGTCGCGCATGAAATGAAAAATCCGCTGAGCTCGCTGCGCAGCGCGGTGGAGACCGCCGCTCGGATCAACGATCCCGACCGACGTCAAAAGCTCATGAACATCATTCTCGATGATGTCGGACGTCTTGACCGGCTGATCAGCGACATTTCCGACGCCTCACGGCTGGACGCCGAACTCTCTCGAGAAAACTCGGCGCCGGTGGACGTAAAGCAGATGCTCGCGACGATCGTCGAGGTCACCGAGGCCGCCGCACACAAGCATCGGGCCCGGCTTGTCCTGGGGGTTGACGCCAAACGACCCCTGTTCGTGAACGGCATCGAAGGGCGTCTCGTTCAGGTGTTCCGAAATCTGATCGCAAACGCCCTTTCCTTCAGCCCGCCGGGCGGGGTCATAACCTTGCACGCGCATCGCCAAAGCTCGTCCGTGGTGGCCGAAGTCCTTGATCAAGGCCCGGGGATCCCGGAGGGGCGAGAGCACGACATTTTCCGACGATTCTATTCGGAGCGGCCTCAGGACGAAAAGTTCGGCCAGCACTCCGGGCTGGGCCTCAGCATTTCGAAGCAAATCGTCGAGGCGCACGGCGGCACCATCATCGCGCGCAACCGGAGGGCACCGGACGGCAGCGTTGCTGGAGCCTCGTTCGTGGTCACATTGCCCGCCGAATAAACACATTCAACGAGCCCCTCGCTTCCGCCGAGATGCCGCTCCGCCCGGAAGTCCTCGCCGTTCGCAAACATTGACAGAATGCCAACCTCACCGCACGCTCTTGGTCATGAAGCGCGTGCGGGGCACCTGCGTTGCAATCGACGGTTCCGGGGTCCTGTTACGCGGCCGGTCCGGCGCCGGCAAATCGGATTTGGCACTGCGTCTGTTATCCACGGGGGCGCGCCTGGTGGCCGATGACTACACCTGCATCGAGCGAAGCGATGGAATTTTACGGGCGTCTCCTCCCGAATCGCTGGCCGGTCTTCTGGAAGTTCGGGGCGTTGGCATTCTCCGGGTGAACGGCCTGCCCGAAGTACCGCTGGTTGCGATGATTGACCTGGTTCCGTCAACCGAAGTGGAGCGTCTGCCGGACCCGGCGGAGGAGCACATCCTTGGCGTTGCGGTGCCGCGTTTTCGGCTGGCGGCATTTGAGATCTCCGCCGCCGCCAAGGTCCGGCTTGTCGCGGAGGTTGCGAGCGGCAAGGTCTCTTTGCGGACATGACGCCGATAGCCGATCCGTTTTCCAGCGACGAACCCCAGATCTCCGGCGACCAACCACAGCGCGGCCAGCCAGAGCGCGTGCCGGCGATTCACCGTATTTTCGTTATCACAGGGCTGTCCGGTGCTGGCAAGACAACGGCGTTGAAGGCCCTCGAGGATCTGGATTTCGAATGCATCGACCATCTTCCGCTGAGGTTGCTGCCCCGTCTGCTGCCGACCAGCAAGGACGATGCGCTCCGCCCTGCGCAACGCCTGGCCCTCGGTGTCGATGTCCGCACCCGCGATTTTGCGGTGGAAACATGCCTCAAAACCATCGAGGCAATGCGCGTCGACCCCCGCATCCTGACCAAGCTTATTTTCCTTTACTGTGATGAGGAGGAACTCCGGCGCCGCTACACAGCAACCCGGCACCGCCATCCGTTGTCCCGCGATCTGCCGCTGATTCAAGGCATTTCGCGTGAGCGTCAGATCCTGTCGCCCTTGCGTCAGTCAGCCGACCTTACGATCGATACGACCGGGCTGAACCCAGGATACTTAAAATCCCTGCTGCAGAGCAGCTTTGGGTTACCTGAACAGGGCTCACTCGCCGTTCAGGTGACCTCGTTTTCGTACCGCTCTGGCCTGCCCAGAGACGCAGACCTCGTTTTTGACGTGCGTTTTCTCACCAATCCGTACTATCAAACGGGTCTTAAAGGGCTCACCGGCCGGGACCAACCGGTGCAAGAGTTCATCCGTGCCGACGCCGCTTACGCCTCGTTCTTCGTTTCGCTGACGGGCTTGCTGCAGCCGCTGCTGCCTCGCTACGTTGCCGACGGGAAAAGTTATCTCACGATTGCCGTTGGATGCACTGGCGGCCGTCATCGTTCC
>DAIQPV010000029.1:0-16298 GCA_036787145.1 Rhodospirillales bacterium | reverse complement strand
CAACGGCGGTAGAAACCATGCGGGACTCCATCACCTATGGCGCTGCCGGGTTCATCCCCAAGTCGTTCTGCCAGGAAGAAATGGGCGAAGGCATCCGCCGGGTGCTGGAGGGTGGCGTCTTCCTGCCCTGCGAAGCGGCGGAGGCGGAAGCCGGCCGGGCAGACTTCTGCGGCGGCATGCGTGACCGCATCGGCGCCCTCACCCAGGGCGAACTCAGGGTGTTCGAACTGCTTGCCCGCGGCAAGTCAAACAAGATCATTGCCTACGAACTCGGGATCAAGGAATCGACGGTGAAGGCCCACATCACCGCGATCTTGCGCAAGCTGCGCGTCCACAGCCGGACCCAGGCAGTGATCGCCGCCCGCGAACTCAACCTGCATTGAGGCCCAACTGCCGCTCGCCGGGACCCGGCCGGGTCCTGCCCGGTTTCAGGCAAGCGGGCCGGGGGCGTCCGGCCGGGCGCAGTCCAGGCCGGCAGCCCGGCGCTGCACCAGCAGGTGGGACACGAGCGCCCGCAACTTGGCCGGCTTCAGCGGCTTCTGCAACACGTGCAGCCCGTGCCGGCGGATGGCGTCCAGCACGTGGCGATCGCGATCGGCAGTGACAATCATCGACGGGATCGGACCGAAGACATTGCGGACCTCGTCCACCGCGGCAAGCCCGGTCGCTCCGCGATCCAGGTGATAGTCCGCAATGACAATATCCGGCGAGCACTCCGCCCTGGCCAGCTCCAGCAGAGCCGTTCTCCCGTCAGATGCTGTGAAGGCGCGGCACCCCCAGCTCTGCAGGAGCTCACACATGCCGTCGCGCACGCTGTCCTCGTCTTCGATAATGACCGCACGCGCCTCGGCAAGCAGGTCGGTTGCCGGCACCATGGGCCCCCTTACGCGCTCCGGCAGCGCGCGCGGCAGGGTGCCGAGCGGGACGTCGATAGAGAAAGTCGAGCCCTTGCCAAGTTGCGAGCGGACCCCGATCGGGTGGTTCAGCACGCGGGACAGCCGCTTGACGATGGCAAGGCCGAGGCCCGAGCCCTTATGCTGGGCGCACCCATCCGGATCGAGCTGCCGAAACTCTTCGAAGACTTCTTGCACAGACCGGTCCGGGATGCCAATTCCGGTGTCCAACACCTCGATCCGCACCGTCCCACCGCGACGCCGGCAGCCGAGGAGAACGCGTCCACTGGGGGTGTATCGGATCGCGTTCGAGATAAAGTTGCGCAACACGCGGCCGAGCAGCGCGGGATCGGAGCGAACCACACGCGAGCACGGGACAACGACGAGTTCCAGGCCGGCGTCCTCGGCCACCGGCGCGAACTCCTGGCCCAGACCCTGCAGCAGTTCGGCGATGACAAAGTCCGACTTTTCGGCCTTCACCGCACCCGCATCGAGCTTGGAGATGTCGAGCAGACTCTCCAGCAGCGATTCGACGTTCGCCAGTGCCCGGTCGATGTGGCCCACGAACCGCTGCTCCTTGGGGTCCAGAGGGCCATCGGCGAGCGCGGTCACGAACAGGCGGGCGGCGTTCAGCGGCTGCAGCAGATCGTGGCTTGCGGCGGCAATAAACCGGGTCTTGTCGAGGTTTGCCCGATCCGCATCGGCCTTGGCGAGACGGAGCGCGTCTTCAATCTGGGCGCGTTCGTAAATCTCCTGGCGCAGCTTGCCGTTGAGCGCGGTGAGTTCGGCCGTCCGCTCGGCAACGCGTCGCTCGAGGCTCTCCTTGGCGTCGCGGAGCTGTCTCGCTGCCGCCTTCAATTCGGTGACATCGGTGTACGTGGAAACGAAGCCGCCGCCTGGCATGGGGTCGGACCGAACCTCGAGGACCGTGCCGTGTGCGAGAACCTGCTCGCTTTTCGAAGGCTGACCGATGCGGAACTGCTCCTTCTGGGCGGCCGACCCCTTTGGCGACA
This sequence comes from Rhodospirillales bacterium, assembly GCA_036787145.1. Lineage (GTDB taxonomy): Bacteria > Pseudomonadota > Alphaproteobacteria > Rhodospirillales > Defluviicoccaceae > Defluviicoccus. The sequence goes on along the minus strand of DAIQPV010000029.1, from coordinate 14,392 downwards.
CCGCGCCGTAGTCCCCCCGTTCGGCCCCGTAGCTCAGGTAATCCTCAAAGGCGGCCCCTGACCGCACGAGCCAGTCCGGCAAGTCGAGTAATTCGACGAAGCGGTCGTTCCAGGCGACCAGCCGGGCCTGCTTGTCGAACACGCAGACCCCTTGCGGCAGATTGTCCAGGGTCGACTGCAGCAGCACCGACTTTTCCGCAAGTTCCTGTTCGCGGCGCCGCGCCTCGCCGAGCTTGATGCCGGTGATATCGGCATAGATGCTCACGGTATCGCCGGTCTGTGTCTGCCGTTCGCGAATCTGCAGCCAGCGTCCGCTGGTCAGGTGCACGACGATCGGATCGGATGGGTTGATGTGTCGGTAAAGACGGTCGCGCAGCCATTCCTCCGGATCGCCGTCCACCTCGACGATGCCCTTTTCGACCGTCCAGCGCGAGAGTTCACGGAACGGCAGTCCAGGGCGCATGACCTCACGGATGTCGGCCACGTCCGACCAGAACTCGACAAACTTGGTATTGCACAGGACGAGCCGGTCGTTGGCGTCGAAGTGAACAAAGCCCTCGGAGAGGGTCTCCACCGCCTCCATAAGCCGCGTCTGCGCGGTTTCGGTCTGCGCTTTGGCGAGGCTCAGCGCCTGGTTGCTCCGCTCCAGCTCGCGCAGCGCGGTCTCCAGCCGACGGGTTCGCTCGCGGACCTTGTCCTCAAGGACGATCGCCGTCTGGAACAGCGAGTAAGCATTGCCCTGGAAATCGATCCCGCGCTCGACCTGGTCCATCAGCACGGTGACGATTTTCTGCAGCTTTGCCCTGTCGGCGGACGAGAAGTCGAAAGGCTGCGGCGCCATGGCTTGTATCACGACGACTTGACGCTCCGGTTGGCGACGCTGATGCCGATGGCCGCGCCGGTGAAGGTCTGGTTGACGTGCATCGCGTGAAACTGCTCACCAAACGAGCTGAAGCCGATGACGTTGTTGGCCGCGAACAGCTTCCCGGCCTCTTCCTTGAGCTGGCTTTGCTCGAGTTCGAGCGAGCGCAGGACGCAGTCACAGCCGATGACAAGCTGCGGCGGTCCGATCTCCAGGGCAATTTCGTCGAACAATCGGCTGACGCTCTGCAGCAGGTCGGTGCCGCGGGCGACGGTGAGCACGATCCCCTTGTCGATGGCGCAGAAAAACGACAGGCTCTCGTCCTCGTTCACCTTCTGGATCGAGCGCGTGTAGTACTGGCCGCCCACCTTCACGACGACCGGATGAGTGGCGAAGATCATCGGCGTCAACTTGTCGACGGCAAGGCCGACCAGTCGCGCGTACTCGCGGCCGGCCGGCTCGGCATTGATCTCGGTGACGATGCGGGCGACGGGGTCGGCTTCGGTGACCACCATCCGCGTCGGTGAATTGACGAAATGGTCGGTGGTGAAGAGCTTGAACGGCGCCCGGGTGCGGATCATCACGAGAACCGCAGCATCCGTCCGGAAGCGGCCGCGGTCGAAGACGTAACTGCGTTGGAAATTCAGTCCCCCGCCAGACGAGCCGCCGAACAGCGGAATGTCGCCCAGCGCCTGCGAAATCGCGCTCAGCACCACTTCCTCGCACTTGCATAACCCGTCGATGAGAAGGAAGGCGAAGGTGTTATCAGGCCCCAGCTCTCTGTCCTGCTCGTCGAGACGGTTCTGCAGCGAGCGAACGATGGCGTGACTCTCGGTGATGGAGATGCTGCGCAGGCGCTCGATGGTCGCCGATACGGTGATGAAATCGGGCTGAAGCAGCGAGAATCCGGCGATGCCGCCGCTGACGTAGCCGGCGGGGGTGATCTCCCCGGCGCTGGTGCAGCCGATTAGCGGCGTTCCGGCGAACCGAGCGTTGAGCTCCCGTTCCAGCGCGTAAAGGTCGTAGTCGGTGGAAGCGAAGAACACGCTGAGTGAAGCCGCCGGATCGTGAATGCTGTTGAACAGCTCACACGCCGCCTGTGCCGGGTCGTACGCACGTGAGTACCCGCGCCGGATGCAGCTTCGACTGCCAACGTACATGATCGCCTCCCTTGGCGAGATCGGCAGGCAGCGGCGTTCCGGCTGCTCTGCTGTTCACCTGTTTTGGTGTTGGTTGGGTGCTTCCCCAGGCATCCAACATTTGGAGTATAGCAAGTCGCGCACAGATTGCAGGCATCAATTAACTTGCAGATGTGAGCGGCATGGGGGTGCTCGCTGCGCCGGTATCGGTGTCAGCCAGGGCTGCCCGCTGATCCGAACGATCCTCCTGGCCGATGCGGCCGGCCAGCGCCATCTGAGGCCAAGGGCCCTGACTCCGGTCGTCCGTCCGGTACCTGATCAGGGCGTGAGCTTCCATGTGCGAGAAGGGGCCAGGGACATGCCTACGGTCACCACCAGCGACGGCATCGAGATCTTTTACAAGGACTGGGGCACCGGTCAGCCCCTGGTGTTCAGCCACGGCTGGCCGCTGTCGGCGGACGATTGGGATGGGCAGATGCTGTTCTTCCTCGGCAAAGGCTTCCGCGTGATCGCCCACGATCGGCGCGGCCACGGCCGCTCGACCCAGATCGGCGGGGGCCATGATATGGATCACTATGCCGACGACCTCGCGGCCCTGACCGCGCACCTGGATCTGAAGGATGGGGTGCATATCGGCCACTCCACCGGCGGCGGCGAAGTGGTGCGCTACCTCGCGCGCCACGGCGAAAGCCGGGTCGCCAGGGCGGCGATCATCTCCGCGGTGCCGCCGTTGATGGTGAAGACGGCGGCCAATCCGGGCGGACTGCCGAAGGAGGTCTTCGACGGGCTGCAGGCTCAGCTCGCCGCCAGCCGGGCGCAGTTCTATTACGATCTGCCGGCGGGACCGTTCTACGGCTTCAACCGGCCCGGCGCGACAACCCTTCCCGGCGTAATCTGGAACTGGTGGCGCCAGGGCATGATGGGCGGCGCCAAGGCGCATTACGACGGCATCGTCGCCTTCTCCCAGACTGACTTCACCGAAGACCTGAAGAAGATCACGGTGCCCGTCCTGGTGATGCACGGCGACGACGACCAGATTGTCCCCTACGCCAATTCCGGACCATTGTCGGCCAAATTGCTGAAGAACGGCATCCTGAAGACCTACAAGGGCTTTCCCCACGGCATGCCGACGACCGAAGCCGACACCATCAACGCCGACCTGCTGGCCTTCATCCAGAGCTGAAAGGGGGCACGCCCGGTGCGAGCGTCTCCCAGCCGGGACGGGCGGGGAGCACGGGCGGGGAGCATCGGGCACTGCCCGCCGGCCCGGGCCAGCCATCCGGCAGCCCGGCCCGCCGGAACCGAGCACGGCGGGATCTGGACCAAGCCCAAGCCCAAGCCCAAGCCCAAGCCCAAGCCCAAGCTCTCAAATGCCGGGGCGAGACACGCCGGCGATTTGGCTTAGTGTTGCCAAAAGTACTTGCTCCCCTCCCGGTGCACGTCTTCTCTGGTGAGGCCGACATCGGTGAGGAGCGGCGCGGCGAGCTCCCGCAGGTGCCGCCTCTGACTCGATCGAGCGCCCCAGCAGAGCAGAAGTGCGCAAGCTCTCCGGTTCATCGTTGCAAGCCCGCGCGCGAGGTCAACGATTGTCAGAACGGGGCTGTGTTGAAGCGTGTCGGGACGGCGGGTAACCAAGTCTCTCATGGGAGGTACTCCGTCAGAGACGAAGATGGGCGCATCCTCTCCGTCTTATCGATCTCAGTGAGCAATGCGTAAAATATAGAAAGAACGATCGATAGTACTAAAGGTGCTGGCAACCGAGCGTAATGCTCGTTGGCGATCAGTATACCGTTCACGATATTAGTGATAGCCAGCAGGGCGAAGCAGACATGCATGACCACTACGCGGACAATACTTTTTATCCGCAGAGATGGCTTCAATCTCGCCAATGCATCCGGCAGCGTGTCTTTACAGCTCGAACCCGCCGGAAGATTTATGCCGATCCGGTCTAGAGCCGGTGAAAACCGCCGCTCCTTCCCGAAATATCGATTATCGATCAGCACACCCCTGTACGTCATCACTTTCCCCTTGCCGCCTCGCAGCGCCCGCTCCACCTGCCGTACGAACCGGCTACAGTTGGTTGGTGCGGCGATCCGCAGAATTCCTGGCGCAGCTCTGTGCTCGGCGACAAAAATTTACATCACCGCCGCTTACATCTAGCTTACAGGGGAAAGAATGGGCGATTGGTGTTAGCCGTTTTGGATCGGTGAAGTCGTGTGCGGTGGGTAGTTTCTGCTACCCTTCGCGAGAATCGCTGGGGGACAGCAATTGGGGGGGGGCGATGTTGGCGAAGATTTCGCTGCCGGTCTTGCCGGAGCTGATCGCACGGGAGAGGTTGGACGACAAACTGGACCGCAGCTTCCGTGAGCGTGCGACCTGGGTGGGAGGGCCGGCAGGCTCCGGCAAGACGGCTCTCGTGGTGAGCTTCGTGCGTCGTCGGCGGCTGCAATGCCTCTGGTATCGCGTCGACGAAGGCGACAATGACCCGGCGAGCGTGTTCCAGTGGTTGAGCGCCGCCGCCCAACATCTTACGGGTAACGCCGCTTGTCCCGATTTGCCAGTCTTCGGTCCCGAAAAACTCCACGGACTGAATAGCTTTGCACGGACATTCGTACGGAGCCTCAACGAGCAGCTGCCCCTGGGCTGCGTGCTCGTCTTTGACGACGTTCAGGATGTGGATGACGCGGCGTTCTTTTTTGCTCTGATGCGTGTAGCTCTGCGCGAACTGACGCCAGACAAGCATGTGGTGCTGATCAGCCGCACGGACCCCCATCGTGCTCTGGCCGCCTTCAGCGCCGGTCGCGAGGTGACCTTCGTCAACTGGTCTGACCTTCGTTTCACCGATGAGGAAGCGCGAGCGCTGATCTGTCTCCTGCTCGGTACCGACGATAGCGCTAACGCGGGCCGGCTTCAGGCGATCGCCGATGGCTGGGCGGCGGGGCTGACGCTTCTCTCCCGGTGCGACCGGCCTCCCGTCAGTGATCGCGATACGCTCACTTGGAGACCTCAGATGCCAGGGGTGGTGTTCGACTATTTCGCCACCGAGTTTCTACAGAGCCTCGACGAGCCCCTGCAGGACTTTCTGCTGAGAACAGGCTTTGCGCCGATGCTCTCCCATGAATCGGCCCAGGCGCTGAGCGGGCGGGTGGATGCCGAGGCCGTTCTCAAGGACCTGCACCGGAGGAACTGGTTCATTGTACGCCGCGATGGAGCCGTTCAGGCTTATGAGTACCATCAGCTTTTCCGGCAGTTTCTTTGCGAATATGTGCGAGGGACGCGCTCGCCGTTGCAGGTTGCCGAACTGAAGTGCGCGACTGCTGCCGTCCTCGAAGCGGCCGGAAACATCGAAGCCAGCATGGATCTATTCATCGAGCTCGCTGACTGGACGGCGATCGAGCGCCTGCTCTGCCGGCATGGCGCCCGGCTGGTGGAGCAGGCAAGGCATCAGACATTGGCCCGCTGGCTGAGGGACGTACCTCTCTCGGTGCTGAAGCGGAAACCGTGGCTGCGCTACTGGAGCGGTGTCGCTCAGATGCCGACGTCGGCACTGCTTGCCATCAGCGCGCTGACCGAAAGCTACCGCGCCTTCCGCAGCAGTGGCGAGATCGACGCCGGCTACATCGCGTGGGTGACCGCAGTCGAGCTGCTTACACACCTTAATGCTTACGGACCCGAACTCGATTTCTGGCTCGACGAGATGGACGCCCTGCAGGCTGCCGGCACATCTCCGAGCTACGACGAGCTGGCCTGCCGCGTCGCTGCCGGGATGTACGCCGGCATCACGTATCGCCGGTCCTGGCATGCGGAGGGCGAGCAGTGGCGTCAGAAAGCATTGGATCTCGCGAGGAAGTTGGGCCACCTCGACGTAGTAATTCGCGTGTATGTCCTATGGCTTCAACCACTCTTATTTCGAGGATCACCCGACGTCGATAATACTCTCGCTGCGCTCGAAGAGATGATAGAAACATATAGCAGCGGTCCTGCCGAAATCATGCAAGGAAAGTTTGCAAGAATGGGGGTTGAAAATTTCCAAGGAGCATTTGAAAAATCAATTATTCAAGGAATTGACGCGATCGCCTACGCCGACGAACAAGGCTTGTTAATATTTAAGCCAGTTATGTTGTACATGTTGTCCAGATCCTATCAATGTACGGCAGATTTTGTGAATGCGAAAAAGGCGGTCTGCGAGCTTGCAGAGCTCCAAATTATATTGGGTCCAATCGCAGACTTCTGGAACACCGCTGCCAGCCTCACGTATTATTTTATGAGAGCAGACTATATAAATGCATATGCATCCGCTACCGAAGCGACCAGACTTTTGGGAGAGCGGCCCGTCACATGGGCGCATGTTGTTCTATATTTCGTTCGTGGCCAGATTCACTCGGAATTAGGCCAACATAAATTAGCTTCCAGAGACATAGAGCTGCTCATCGATCTAGCCATCTGTACAAAAAATCGCCTCCAGCTGCACCATTGCTTGCTGGCGAAAGCGCAATTATCGCTCAACCAAGGCGATCGAATAACAGCTCTAGCCTCCCTGCGCGAAGCACTTCAGCTCGCCGCATGCGTCCCTTTCTGCAGCGCCTACGTCTGGCGGCCATCGACGCTTGCGAGACTGATGGCCTTCGCGCTTGAGCATGACATCGAAACAACCGCGGCCGAGAAGATCGTCTTCGACCGGAAGCTTACCCCTCCGCATCCGCTCAAGCCCAGCGATCGCTGGCCGCGACGGTTTCGGGTGCAGATGCTGGGCGAATTCTCGCTGAACCGCGACGGCGTGTTGTTCAGCCATGGTCAGTCATCAAAGATCGCGTTGTTACAATGCTTGATCTGGCATGGTGGCATTGGCGTAGGTATTGATACCTTGTCGGACGATTTGTGGCCAGAAAAGGAAGGAGATAAGGCCGAGAACGCCCTGCAAGTGACGTTGCTGCGGCTGCGGGCGCTTCTCGGCGATAAGTGTGCGATCGCTGTTGCCAATCACGCTCTGAGCCTGGACCCGATGCTATGGTGGTCCGACCTTTCCGAATTCCGCGAGGTAACCAAGGCTCTTGCGACCGAAACGACAAGCCTCTCTGCCTTAAACTCTGAGCGCATCGCCGCGCTGCAGGGACGCTTGTTCGCTCTTTATCGAGGCGACCTTCTCGCCGGAGCGAGTGATGCCCCGTGGGTGATCAGTGCGCGCAAGAAAACCCAGGGCTTGTTCCTGCGGACCCTCCGTCGGCTGAGCGAATATTGGGAACGCACGGGCGAGCAAAAGGCGGCCGAGGAATGTTATTGTCGCGCGCTCGCTGTTCGCCCACACCTCTGAGGGCCTGTTAGGGCGGTTGCGGCTTGCGCGAGCCGGCGGATTTGGAAGAGGGCGGGGCGCGAAGAAGCGCTGTGAGACAGCCCAACAGCAGGCGGGCGTTGTAGACGGCGGCGGCGAGAACGGCGTGGGCGCGCCGCTGGCGTCTCGACAACTCCTGCACCCACCGCTACCGTTCTCCAGCAGGAAGTAGCTCGGATGTCAGAATCAACCGGCAGCGCCCAACGGCGGCATGAACGGGTGAGTCGGTCGATGACATGGACGTCGTCCCTCGCTCTGGAGCTCGGCCTGATCGAGGGAGCGCCCGCCTACATCTTCGTCGTCGGGGGCAGCGGCTTGGTGGCCGATGCATCGTGGAACGGTCTGAAGCTCACGTATTTGGCGGTCGAACCCTGAGAGGCGCTCGGCGGATGGCAGGTCTCGCCGGTCCCTTCGGCGGGGGACGACTTGTCTTGCTGAGCCGGTGGATGGGGTCGGGTGCTCTTGTCCTCATCGTCGCCGGCACCTTCGGTTGTCGGGCGCTGCCGCAACTTCCCCCCTCGACTTCGGATCAGAGCGTTGCCAGCCGCGTGGTCACCGGCGCGGCGTCGTCGCTCTGCGCCGATGCGGTTGATTGGCTCAAGGCAGAGCCGACACGGGAAGTTCGTTTGCAGGGGCCGGCGCCGTCTGCTCCCACGGCCGGTTTGGAGCACCCAGTCCGGCACGGCCCGGCGTCCCCTTCGACGGGCGCCCGCTTCGCCGGCGTCGAGCTCGTGCTGCGCGACCTGCGCGATCTTCCTCTTCCAAGCCAGGCCCAGACTGCGGTCAGAGCCTCTGCGGAGGACGGCGCCGCGTTTGTAGACGACCAGCGATCGGGCATGGGCGATGTGGAGGCCATCGTCGAGGAAACCGTCGTCGCTGCCGATCTGGCCTACGACATCGAGGAGGAACCCCTCTCCGATCCTGGCACCGCGGGGCACCTCGATCCCGACCTGGTCAGCCGGGAGCTGCCCGGGTACACCGTTCAGAAGCTGTATGTCGATCGCTTCTCGGGCCTCAAGGCCGTCGCGCTCGAAAGCCGCCTCTCGCATCACCGCATCTACGCGGTTGCCGGCACCCAGGTCTTTGTCAACCGCGACTACCGGGATTGGGCCTCGGGCCTGGTGATGGCGCGGCCGCAGTTCGTTTCGAACGCCGGTCTCCTGCTGGCCAGGGATGCCGCCGAGTACGCCCGCGACCCGGAGCGTGGCGGCGAAGTCTTCTTTACCGGCCAGAGCCAGGGTGCGGTGATCAGCCAGGGTCTGGGATTTCTCGCACAGGACGTTCTGAACGCCCGGTCCGACTCGCATCGCCTGCTGCATGTGGTGTCATGGGGTATCAATGGCGCGGCCGAACCGATCGCCGAAATGATTACGCGCTCCCGGCAGGGATACGAGCGCGACGTTTCACCGGCGGTGGAACGGCATTTGTCGATGGTCGATCCGGACCATGCAGCGGCGATCCGGGTCTGGGCCGAGCTCGGCGAGCACTGGTCCGGATTGGATGAGGGGGCCGTCGCCGATCACGTCCGCTCGGTCGCCCGCCAGATGCACATCATCGGATTCTTTTTCGATATCGATCCGTTCGCGCGGATCGGCACATTTCTTGGTCAAATTCTGGTGCTCCCGACCGAACTCGTGCTGCCGCAGCGCTGCGAGCAACTGGTGGCCGAACTGGTCCTCGATACCCGTATCGGCGACTTTGGCGTGCGGCTGGAATCGCACTTCCTGAAAGGCTATCGGCGTGCCGTCGTTCGCGGCGCTATCGCGCTCGCCCGTCCAGCGCAGATTACCCAGCGCGAATGGGTGTTGGACCTGCTGGCGGCTACAAAAGCTATTGGCCGCACCTGGTTGCGCAACATCTACCTGGCGGGGCTGGGCGAAAGCGACGGCAACTGGCAGCGGTGCTTCGCCGCCCGGCGATGGGTCACCGACCGCAACCACGACTGCCGGCGCCGCTACTGGCCCGGGTGCGATGAGCCCGCCGTCGGGTCCGAGCGCTTGGGCGAGGCCGCAGGCTGGTGCCTCGTGGCCGAGGACGGGGGCGCTGCCCCGGCCGGGCAGGCGACACGCCGCTGACCATGCGGCCACGGTGGGCAGCAGCCCGGCCGTCGGGTCCAGGCATCAGCCGCTGGTGCGAGATGTCCGGCGCGGCGTCGCTGTTCGCCGTGTGGCGGTCGGAACGACCCCGCCCTGCTTCCGCGACAGCGCCGCGAGTCCGAACAGTGACAGGATCACGGGCGGCAAGCAGAGCGCGACGACCTTGGCGGCGTGCGCGCGTTTGGCGATTTTCCGCATGCAATTAGGCCCCAGACCAGGCGGTTCAACGGGCGGTCGCTGATAAGATAAGCGTGCCGGTCAGCGGCGGCCATCAGCTCTCCGCGTCGATATCGATTGCATCGAGGGCGAGGGCGGAATGAGCGAAGGCTCCTCCGGCGCGCATCTCTGCAGCCACCCAGATCGCCTCCATGATCTCTTTTGCCGTCGCTCCGTCGCGGCGTGCCGCCTTGGCATGACCGCGGATGCAATAGGGGCACTGGGTGACATGGGCGACCGCTACGGCGATCAGCTGCTTTGTCTTTGCCGGCAGCGCTCCATCCTTGAACACCGTCCGGCTGAATTGCTCAAACGCCGTTTCCATTTCGGGCGCCAGGGAGCGTCGCTTTTGAGCCAGTTGCTTCGTCGATTGCGGAAACAGCGTCTCGGGCATTCCGAATTCCCTCCCGTGTGGCAAAAGATGCACCTTCGAGATATGTATTGAAATCCTCCTCGCATGGCGAGGGGGCGCGGTCTGTCACCGGGAGCTGCACATGCGCCTGACGACCTACACGGACTACGCGCTCAGGGTCTTGATGTATCTGGGGCTGCGCGGCGACGAGCTCTCGACCATCCAGGAGATTGCCGAGCAATACGGCATCTCGAAAAACCACCTGATGAAGCTGGTCCATGTGCTGGGTCAGCTTGGCTACGTCGAGACGGTGCGTGGGAAGAAGGGAGGGCTGCGCCTCGCGCGGCGTCCTGAGGCGATCACGGTCGGCGAGATCATCCGGCGGATGGAGCCGGACATGGCGCTCGTCGAGTGTTTCAAAAGCACCGACGTCCACTGCCGGATTGTCAAGACCTGCATCCTTCAGGGAGTGCTGGGAGAAGCCCTGGACCGCTTTCTTACGACCCTCGACGCGTACACGCTCGCGGACCTGCTTGGACCAGCCGAAGACTTGTCGCGATCCTTTCCCCTCCCCATCGAGCACCCGCCAGCGGCTGTTCCGAATTGACGGCGACCGTCTGAGGTCACCGGTCTTTCTCGGACAGCCGCCGGCGGGGTATCGCACTCACTCAGCCGCGAACGGACTTTCGCCTTTTCGCCCGGTTGCGAGCGGCACGCGCCCGAGGCTGCCGCGCCACAGCTTGAACAGGAACAGCCCGATCAGCAGCGCTCCCAGCCCGAAGACGATGTCCCCCGGCACCCGCATCCAGACCAGCGTGCGGACCAGCGGCGACTGCACGACCTCCACCGAGCGCGCGTACCAGAACCCTTCGGCGACCGCCGCCCACCCCTGGATGGCGCCGATCGGCAGCAGCGAGAAGAACAGCATCATACAAAGGCCGATGTTCAGGCCCCAGAAGCCCCACTTCAGCAGGCGGTCGTCCCAGGCGTCCCGCGACGTGAGCCCGCGCAGGCAGAACAGCATCAGGCCGATCCCCAGCATGCCGTAAACACCGAACAGAGCGGCGTGCGCGTGAACCGCCGTTGTGTTCAGCCCCTGGATGTAATAGAGCGAAATCGGAGGGTTAACCAGAAAGCCGAAGACGCCGGCGCCCAGCATGTTCCAGAAGGCAACGGCAACGAAGAACAGGATCGGCCAGCGGTAGGCAAAGACCCACGTCGCCGTCCTCGTCACGCGGTAGTTGTTGTAGCCCTCCAGACCGAGCAGGACCAGCGGCACCACCTCCAGCGCCGAGAACACGGCACCGAACGCCATCACCGAGGCGGGCGTGCCTGACCAGTAAAGGTGGTGCAGCGTGCCGATGATACCGCCGGAAAGGAAGATGATGGCCGAAATCAGCACGGCTGAGGACGCGATCTTCTGCCGGACTAGCCCGAGCTTCATGAACAGAAGCGCGATGACTGCGGTCGCAAAGACTTCGAAGAAGCCTTCGACCCAGAGGTGGACGACCCACCAGCGCCAGTACTCGACCATCGCAAGATGGGTGTGCTTGCCCCACGCCAGACCCGCGGCGTAGAAGAGTGCGATGGCGACGGTCGAGACGAACACCGAGGCGATCAGCGACCGGCTGTCGCTGGGCTTGCGCAGCGCCGGCCACAACGCCCGCCCGACCAGGAACAGCCACAGCAGCAGCCCGACGAACAGCAGGATCTGCCAGAAGCGGCCGAGATCGACGTACTCGTAACCCTGGTGGCCGAACCAGAAGTTCGTGTCCAGTCCCAGCTGTTGCTGGACACCGAGCCATTCGCCGGCGAGCGAGCCCGCAACCACGACCAGCAGCGCCGCGAACAGCACATTGACGCCCAGCGTCTGCCACGGCGGATCGTATCCCGAGATTGCCGGCGCGATGTAGAGGCCGGTGGCGAGCCATGCCGTGGCGATCCAGAAGATGGCGATCTGGGTGTGCCAGGTGCGGGTAACTGCGTACGGCAGCCAGTCGGCCAGCGGGAAGCCGTAAAAGTGCTGGCCCTCGACGGTGTAATGCGCGGTGAGCGTGCCGAGACCGATCTGCACCAGGAACAGCAGCATGACGATGGCGAAATACTTGCGTGTCGCCAGCATCGATCGCGTCGGCCGCAACGCCTCCATTGGATCGCTCGCCGGTGGACCCGCCGGCTCCTCATGGACCTGGGCCGCCTGATACCAGACCAGGAGGCCGATCGCGCCGATCAGCGCGACGAAGGAGGCCACCGACCAGACGACCGCTTCGGTCGTCGGCAGGTTGCCGATCAGCGGCTCGTGCGGCCAGTTCATCGTGTAGGTGGCGGTGTCGCCCGGCCGGTTGGTCGCCGTCGCCCACGATGTCCAAAAGAAGAACGCGGTCAGCGCCGCGCGCCGCGACGCATCGGGAATCGGGTTCTCGGGCATGGCGTACTGCTCGCGCAGCAGCGACTGCTGCGGCGCCGCCCCGAACAGGCCCTCGTAATACGCCCGATTGGCTCGGATCGCCGCGGCGCGGTCCTCGGAGACGGTCAGGATGCCGGTTTCCGGATCGACGCGATCGTTGCGGATCTCGTGTCGCAGCCGCTCCTTCAGCGCCGCCTGAACTTCCCGGTTTACCTCCGTAAAGGGCATGCCGAAGTCGCGCATGGCCCAGCGGTCGAGGATGAAGGTCAGCTCGCGATGCAGCCAGTCTGCCGACCAGTCGGGCGTGAGGTACGCGCCGTGCCCCCAGATCGAGCCGAGTTGCTGACCGCCCATCGACTGCCACACCTGGCGCCCGCGCTCGATATCCTGGACAGTCAGCAGCGTGTCGCCCGATTGCGTCACCACGGCGGATGGAATGGGCGGACGATGCACCCAGATCTGCCGGCCGATGAAGCCGAGGCCGACGAACGAGGTGACGACGATGATCGCGAGCACGATCCAAAGTCGACGGATGTTGTGCAACCTAGATTCTCCTCTCTCGCCTGCCGGCGGGAGGCCTGGCAGGAAGCCGCCGATCGCCATTTTGCGACCGCCGCTCGCGCCTCGACCGGCCCCGGCAGGAAAGCCGTCCCCTCCCGTATGCTCGGGGGATCTTGCCAATTAGATGTATGGTTGATACATCTTTAACCGCCGACGCACAAGATGCATCCGGCATGCATGTTCAAAACCGGCCGAAGCGGACAGGCCGCTGCGTCCCGCAGAGCCTTATGCCGAGCGGGATGACCAACAGATCGGAGTGAGTATGGGATTACCGACGATGATCGGGAGGGAAGGCAAGTCATGACCACAGCCCCGACCGCGGGGCCGGTCCCGCGACTGCGAGCCACGGCAGGGCCGGCGCTGCTCAGCTACGGCTTTCGCCCCTTTTTTCTCCTCTCTGGCGGTGGGGCGCTGGCGACGCTCACGCTCTGGATGCTGTCGTTCCAGGGGCTTCTTGACCTGTCGTCGACGGCATTCGATCCCCTCGCCTGGCACGCCCATGAGATGCTGTTCGGTTTCGCCGCCGCAGCGGTCGCCGGCTTCATCCTCACCGCGGTCCCGAACTGGACGGGGCGGCTGCCGCTGCAGGGAAGGCCCCTGCTGCTTCTCGTCGGGCTGTCGGTAGCGGGGCGGGTTGCCGTGATCACTTCGGCGATCATCGGTGGCTGGACGGCAGCCGTCATCGATGTCGCCTTTCTGGCCGTGCTGCTGGCTGCCGTCGCCCGAGAGATCGTTGCCGGCCGGAACTGGCGAAACCTTCCGGTCGTGGCGGCTCTCGCTGTTCTCTGCGGCGCCAACATCGCGTTCCACATCGGAGCCCTCACCGCGTTTGGAACGGACGTGCCGGCGCGGCTCTCTATCTCGACCCTCATCGTCCTCATTTGCCTGATCGGCGGGCGCATTATTCCGAGCTTCAGCCGCAACTGGCTGGCAAAGCAGGGAAGGGGCCGGCTGCCGGCGGGCTTCGGCGGCTTTGACAAGCTTGCGCTGGCCGTGACGGTGGCGGCGATGGCGTGCTGGACCTTCGCTCCACAGTCGCAGGTGACGGGAGGGGCAGCGGCCATCGCGGCTGCCTGCAATCTGGCACGGCTCGTCCGCTGGGCGGGGGAACGGACGGCTCGAGAGCCGCTGCTGTGGATCCTCCACGTCGCCTACCTGTGGATCCCCGCCGGCCTCGGCCTGCTCGCCCTCTCCGCGTTCAATGGTGCCGTCTCCCCGTCCGCGGGCCTCCATGCCCTGACCGCCGGCGCCATTGCGACGATGATCCTGGCGGTGATGACCCGGGCAACCCTCGGCCATACCGGTCGCGCGCTCCACGCCGGTGCCGGAACGACCGTCCTCTACGTTTTGATCCTGCTCGCGGGGATCAGCCGCGTCGCCGCTTCGCTTGACGTCACGGTCTTTACGCCGCTGATCATCCTCTCCGCGGT
>DAIQPV010000370.1:0-2505 GCA_036787145.1 Rhodospirillales bacterium | reverse complement strand
GGTCGACGATGCGCCGCCCCCCGCCTTGCCTCCGGCACGTCCGAGCACCAGGGGCTGTTCGGCGAGACCGTTGATGGCGGCGACGGCATCCCAGGCTCCCCGGAAGGTCAGTCCAACGGTCCTCGCAGCGGCAGAGATCGATCCGAGCGCATCGATGGCTTCGAGCAGGCGAATACGCTGGTCGCTGATCTCGATGCCGTCTTCACTTCGAAATCCGACGACGGTTTGTAGTCGTTTCAGTGACATGATGGCCGACACCCACAGCCAGACTAAGCCTCCCGCGACCTTAGCACTGCTCGGCGCTGCCGGCACGCGTCGCCGCTCGCCGGCAGCGTCGGCACACATTCTGCATTGAGGAGGACCGATCCCCGGATCAACCGCGCTTCGTGGCGGTTGCGACATTCGGCAACACGGCTGCGGCCGTCGCCAGAGGTAACAAGCAATGGTTCAGGTCATCTTTTATGCCAAGCCCGGCTGCAAAGGAAATGCGCGCCAACTGCGGGTGTTGCAGACTTCGGGCCACGACGTGATCGTGCGCGACCTGCTGTCGGAACGGTGGACGGCGGAGACCTTGCGCGGCTTCTTCGACGGACGTCCCGCCGCCGAGTGGTTCAACCGCTCGGCCGTCCGGATCAAGAGCGGAGAAATTTCCCCCGAAGGCTTGTCCGAGGAGCAGGCCATGAAGCTGCTGCTGGACGACCCGGCCTTGATTCGACGCCCGCTGATGGAGGCCAATGGCGAGCGCCACGCCGGCTGGGAGCCGGAACGGATCGCCCGGTGGATCGGCCTCGGCGCTGAGATGTCACCCGGGAAGGAAGGCTGCGCGGAGGGCGCAGGACGGAAAACCATGCGCGATGCACACCCGGCGGGTGATTGCCGTCTCGCCGCAGCGGAGAAGTCCTAGCTCCTGACATCCTCTCGCGGAGGGCTCGCGTCACCACGATGGTCGGAAAAGGCGTCGCGGACCTTGCAGACGAGCGACATCAGCCGGCGGGACGGGGGTGGCGGCAGCGTGCCGGCGACATATTGGACGACCGCCCTGTACACGTCGGTCTCACGGGTCTGCCGCACCTCGATGCCGCGCTTGCGCATCTTGTTGAGGAAGCCTTCCCCGGCGAAGCGGTGATCAGCACCTGGGTGCCATCGAGAGGATGCGGTCCGGATCCGCGGAATCGGTGAAAGACCTGTGCCGGGCCGAGCTGGATCCGTTCGGCCAGCACCGGCGGCGTGAGCTGGAAAACGTGATCGAGCGGTCGGTCATCCTCTCCGAAGATGGTGTGATCCACAGCTACCACCGGCCGCCGTCGCTTCAGACTTTGGTCGAATCCGGCACCAGCTTCGGCCGCGGGCTGGAGGCGAAGCTCCGCGCGGTCGAGTGCGAGATGATCATCGAGGCGCTTAAAACACACAAGGGCAACACAACTGAAGCCGCTCATGAACTGAATCTCACGCGCCGCGTTCTCGGGTTGCGAATGGCCCAATATAACCTCGATTATCGCGCTTTCATGAAAAGTTATGGCCTGCCGTTAATCTGGCATTTATTTTGCTAATACAGTGCAATATCATGCTTATCATTTTGCGAGTAGCAACATGAACACAAAACCTGAGCGGAAAATTCGTGTCGTAGGCTCACAGGGCGAGACCAGGGCGATGCTTCGCGTCGCCATCGCCACGGGAGGAGACGGCGTCGTTGACGGGTCCTTCGGCCGGGCGACGGTGTTCGCCATCTATGAGGTCGCCACCGAAGCCAGCCAGCTGATCGAACTCGTCCAGTTTGCGCCGTTACCGCACAATTGCAGCGCCGCGAACGACAATCCGGACGAGTGCCAGCACCGCATTGATGCCCGGATAGCAGCGATTGACGGCTGCCACCTCATATTTGCCCGTCGGATCGGCGACATCGCCGCCGCCTCGGCGATCAAGAGCGGCATCCACCCGATAGCCGTGTCTCGTGATGAGCTGATCCCGGCGTTGCTTGGTCGCTGCCAGATGATGCTGGCCACCAATCCACCGCCGTGGCTGCGCCGGGGGATTGGTTCCGGTTTCCAGACGTCAGAGCGACCAGAGCGTACGGAATCGTTGGAGACCGTACCCAACGGTACGATTTCCGCGACGGGAGGGCTGCTGCGATGAGCAAGCAGAGGGTGGCCTCAACGATGCCGGGTCTCGAATACGCCTCCTGCAAGGTGTGTGTCATCCGGCTGGAGCACATCTGCTATCGCCGGGCGTGGTGGTTCAGGCCGTTTCGGGAGGTTCTGGCGACTGGGATCCGAGTGTTCGCGCTCGTCTACGCCTGTTTAACCTCTTAGACGGCTACCTCAATCCCCTGTTCAACCGCGCTCGCGACTCGCTGCTCAACCCCGATGAACTGGCCTGGGCACGGGCGCTGGCCGATCGGGCTGCCGAGCGCGACTTCGTCGAACGATGATACGGGCAGCCGTCTGCCCGGGAGGCCAGCGATGAAACCCGAGGACATTCTGGCGCTGTAAAGCGAGCCTGCATGCG
>DAIQPV010000369.1:0-2510 GCA_036787145.1 Rhodospirillales bacterium | reverse complement strand
GGTGAAACCCACGCCCTGGACAAGATGGTGCTGATGGCGTTGCGCAATCCCAGCGACCTCGGTGATCCGATCGGGCCTCTCTGGCTGGAGATCTGTGCCCGGGACATGACCAGCCTCGGCGGCGTTCCGGTGCTGACCCTCGCCACCCTGGCCTCGGCCGGTTTTCTTCTGGTCGCGCGCAAACGCAACTGGGCGCTGTTTCTGATCATTTCTGTTGGTGGCGGTGTTTTGCTTGCTTCCGGGTTGAAGGACTTCTTTGACCGGCCGCGCCCGGACCTGGTTCCGCACGCCATCCGGGTTTACACGCAGAGTTTTCCCAGCAGTCATGCCATGCTGTCTGCGGTGACATATCTGACGCTCGGAACCCTGCTTGCCCGATCCCAAGCGCGCTGGGGGGTAAAGGCTTACCTGCTTGGTGTCGCCATCCTGCTGACGCTTCTGATCGGCATGAGCAGGGTCTACCTGGGCGTGCACTGGCCGACGGACGTGCTGGCCGGCTGGTGTGCCGGAGCGGCCTGGGCAATGTTATGCTGGGCTGCGGCTCTCGCACTGCAGCGCCGGGGGGCAATAGACTCGGACGCCTCCGCGGCCGCAGCAATCAGCGGCAGAGACGGTCCGGATTCGTAACCCCGTCGTCCGCGCGCCGCCGCTCAGAAGCACGGCCTTCCCGTCAGTCCGGCCGGGAGCAGCCCTCCGGAAATCAGGTTCCACGCTGGGCATGGCACGCCAGCCATGGACGACCGGGCCACACTTCGCAGAGTGCCGCCCCGGTTTGTACGCCCGGCGTGACCAGGTGCTGCCATGAAGAGCGCCCCGGGTCTCGTCTGAGGCAGAGCGCCTGCACGACGCTAAAACCGGGTGGTGGACTCGGACAATCCTTTAAAGGCAGACTCCGGACGAACGCGCTTCGATCTGCGCCACGGTACTGCGCCATCCTCTGAAGGCTGAAGCGGGGGGAAGAAAGCATAATGGAGAGCACAGCCTCCCCCGATCAGGCATTGCGGGAACTGGAGACTCTTTATTGGGCGGCCCCCTTCGGGCTGGCGCTGCTGGATCGCGATTGCCGATTCCTCCGGGTCAACGAGAAGCTTGCTGAGTTGGCTGGCCTCCCCGCCAAAGCGCATGTGGGACGGCATGTGAGCGACGTGTTGCCGGAATTGGGGCCTTCGCTTGAGCCCTTCCTCCACCGGGTTCTAGAGACGGGCCAGCCGATCTCCGACCTCGACATCGCCGGCACGCCCAGCCCGACAGGGACGGGTGAATACATCGTCGAGCAGCTTTATCCGGTGACGGCGGAAGACGGCATTCTGGCGGCAATCGGCGTGATCGTTCGAGAGGTGTCTGGCCACAAGCGCGCCAAGGGCTCCGAATCAGATCTTCCTGAGCGCCGGGATGCCGATGAGCTACTGCGGATGAGCGAGGCACGGCTCTGGCGGTTCATTGATGCTGCACCCGCAGCCATTGCCATGCTTGATCGCGACATGCGCTATATCGCGGCAAGCCGGCGGTTCAAGTTGGACTTCCAGCTGGAAAACCAGGAGCTGGTCGGGCGCTGGCATTATGACGTCTTCCCCGAAATCCCGCAGCACTGGCGCGATGTGCATCAGCGCTGTCTGCAGGGGGCCGTCGAGAGCTCGGCCGGGGAACGGTTTGTTCGAACGGACGGCACGGTGAACTGGGTCCGCTGGGAAGTCCAGCCCTGGTACGACACTCCGGAGAAAATCGGCGGCATCATTCTGTTTACCGAGGACGTGACCGAACGCAAGGAAGCCGAGGAGTCCGTCCGCTTTGCCGTCGCGGACGCCGAGCGAGCCAATCGGGAGAAAGAAGACTTTCTGCTCGCCGTCAGTCACGACATCCGCCAGCCTCTCCAAACCCTGAGCTTCCTGCAGGATGTGCTGGCGAAAAAGACCCTCGATCCTGAGATGAGCGAGGTGCTGGCTCGTCAGGCCGGCACCGTCTCGGCGATGGCCGAAGCTCTCAACACGCTGCTTCACTTTGACCGGCTGGAACGTGGCGCGGTTGAACCCCGGCTCACCGATGTCTCCCTGAGAGAAATGCTGGAGCGTCTTCGGGACGAATTCGAGGACCGGGCGCGCGCCAAATTGCTGACTTTCCGATGCGTATCGACGTCGCTTGTCGCGCGGACCGACGCGGTTCTGCTCTCCCGGGTGCTTCGGAACCTGCTGTCGAACGCACTCAAGTATACGAAGGCCGGCAGCGTGCTGATCGGCTGCCGCCGCCGTGGCACCGTCGTGCGGATCGAGGTGTGGGACACCGGCATCGGCATTCCCGCCGACGAGACCGAGTTGATCTTTGAGAAGCATCGCCAGGGCAACATGGAAGCGAACCAGCAAGGCTTCGGCCTGGGGCTGTCGCTGGTCCGTCACCTTTGCCGGCTTCTCGGGCACCAGGTCGAGGTTTCTTCGGCGTTCGGCAAAGGCTCGGTCTTTGCCGTCTCCCTCCCCTTTTCGGAACACCCGCCGGGAGCGCCAGAGCCGCCCGCTGGT
>DAIQPV010000368.1:0-2540 GCA_036787145.1 Rhodospirillales bacterium | reverse complement strand
CTCCTGCACGCTATTATTTTCTTTATCGACAAACAAGCGTGCGAGAATATCCATATCCGGCACACTCAAATACAATTTTCCACCCGGCTTCAAAACACGATGCCACTCCTTAATAACATCAAGCAATTGATTATAATAATCAAAATGCTCAAGGACGTGCGACGCATAGACTTCTTCGAACGTTGCGTCCTCGAATCTGCTTAAATTAGCCGCGTCGCCATGATGATCCACACATGGACCAGCAACCGCATCAAATATTTCCCACCCCTCTTTCTTCTCGTTCCCACCAATGTGTAATCTACGCATTTACAACCCCTTTTTAATAACATCTATAGCCGCCACTATCCTTCATGTACGCCAAAGAGAGTAGACGCCGAAAGTCCATATCTGGCAAAGCCATACAATATTCTGATAAATTTGAGCTACATTGCATTCAGAAAAAATACTATTTATGCCACATAACGCACATGATATTAACTTAACTTCTACGGTTGTTCAAACACAAGCACAATAAATGCTTTGCAATTTCAGCAAAATTCGCGTAGAGTCGCGCCTGCAGGGTTTCAAGTAGTGTTCGTCTTTAGCTGTTCCATCCTCCGGTTGGTCTTTCAGTTCATTTTGTTCTCTCTTCTTGATTTTTCTGCACCCGGGATTTCCCAAATTTTTTAAACAATCAAGAAAGGTAGTTCATCATGGCAACTGGCACCGTCAAATGGTTCAATGATTCCAAAGGTTTCGGCTTCATCACCCCCGATGCTGGCGGCGAAGATCTGTTCGCTCACTTCTCGGCCATTCAAAGCGCCGGCTTCAAGACTCTGACCGAAAACCAGAAGGTCGAGTTCGACGTCACCACCGGCCCCAAGGGCAAGCAAGCCGCGAACATCCGCCCGCTCTAAGCGCAAGCGATACGCCCAATACCGAGAAAGCCCGGGTTTTCCCGGGCTTTTTTGTTTTGATCGATCATGTCGCGCAAGCGCGTTACGCCAACGCAAGGAGCAACAGATGGCTAAAGAAGACCTTGTCGAATTCGAAGGGGTGGTGACCCAGGTCCTGCCGGATACCCGCTACCGGGTGACGCTGGATAACACGGTGGAAATTGTGGCCTACGTCTCCGGCAAGATGAAGCAGTTTCGCATCAAGATCCTGGCGGGCGACCGGGTGACCCTGGAAATGTCGCCCTACGACCTGACCAAGGGAAGAATCACCTTTCGGCACAAGGACGAACGTGCGCCCAGCGCAGGGGTTCGCCGGCCGCCGCCGACTCGCCGTCGCTGAAAGGCGGCAACAAAAAAGCCCCGCAAAACATTGCGGGGCTTTTTTCTGGGCGAGAACCGCAGCTTACTCGGCGGCCACCGTCACATTCACCGTCACCACCACATCGGTGTGCAGGGCAATTTCCAGCGGGAATTCGCCGATGGTCTTGAGCGGACCTTCCGGCATGCGGATGGCAGCCTTATCGACTTCCAGACCGGCAGCCTTGAAGGCATCGGCGATGTCGTAGTTGGTGACCGAACCGAACAGGCGGCCATCGAGACCGGCCTTGCGGGCAACGGTGATGGCGGAACCGGTCAGCTTCTCGCCAAAAGCCTGGGCAGCGGCCAGCTTCTCGGCCTGAGCCTTTTCCAGTTCGGCGCGCTTGGCTTCGAACTCGGCCATCGCCGCCGGCGTGGCGCGACGCGCCTTGCCCTTGGGGATCAGGAAATTGCGGGCATAACCGTCCTTGACCTTGACCACGTCGCCAAGGTTGCCGAGGTTGATGACTTTTTCGAGCAGAATGATTTGCATGGTGCTCTCTCCGGATTACTGGTGGTTGTCGGTGTACGGCAGCAGCGCCAGGAAGCGGGCGCGCTTGACAGCCACGGACAGCTGACGCTGGTAGCCGGCCTTGGTGCCGGTCAGACGCGCCGGCATCAGCTTGAAGTTCTCGGTGATGTAGTCCTTGAGAACGTCGATGTCCTTGTAATCGATCTGTTCGATCTTTTCCGCGGTAAAGCGGCAGAACTTGCGGCGCTTGAACAAGCTGTTGCCGCGCTTCTTTTTCTTGTCGTCATCCTTCTTCTTGAAGAATCGAGCCATTTTCGTTTCCTTCCAAAAATTCTATCGTTTGCACATGCAGCACGGGAGTCTTGCTGTTGCGGCTTTTGGCGGCGAGAAATCCGCTCACCGTCACCGCTCCGCCCACCGAAACCGCCTGCAACCACTGCGCCGCCTGCCCGAGGGCAATCAAGGCAATTTCGCAAGTCACCTGTCTTTGCGTACCGGCCTCGATCTGCATCGACGCATGTTCGAGGATCGCTTCGCTGACAGGCACTCCGGCAGGTGTGTAGCGCAGGCTTTTGCGCTCAAGCAACCGTCCGGAAAGTTCGACGCGGTTCAGTTTTTCCTTTCCCGTACCAATCAGGCCACAATCAGGCTTCGGCCGCCTGCTCGACCGGAGCTTCGCCGCCGCTCAGCAGGGACTTGGACTTCTCTTCCTTCATCATCGGGGACGGCGTGGTCACAGCCTGCTTCATTTTCACGTTGAGGCCGCGCAGCACGGC
>DAIQPV010000028.1:5693-16763 GCA_036787145.1 Rhodospirillales bacterium | reverse complement strand
CTACCAGCCGGGCGATGGTTGGACCTATTTCCCCTCGGTCGGCGAGATCCTTGTCACCCTCGGCGTATTCGCCCTGCACATCGTTCTTTATCTGATCTTCGTCCGCTACCTGCCGGTGTTGCCGGTGGTGCACCCACACCCCAAGACGTCAGCCGCTGGCGAAGCCGCGTGACAACAAAAAACAACGCGCAGGGAGGCTAGCGCATGCGCATCACCATCGATCCCGTCACCCGCATCGAGGGGCATCTGCGCATCGACTGTGACGTCGATGGCGGCAAGGTGGTGAACTCCTGGTCGTCGGGACAGATGTGGCGGGGCATCGAGGTCATCCTGCAGGGGCGCGACCCCCGCGATGCGTGGATCTTCGCCCAGCGCATCTGCGGTGTGTGCACGACGGTGCATGCCATCGTCTCGGTGCGCGCGGTCGAGAACGCGCTGGCGCTCGAGGTGCCGCTGAACGCCCAGTACATCCGCAACATGATCATCGCCGCACACGGCATCCATGATCATATCGTGCACTTCTACCAGCTCTCCGCGCTCGACTGGGTGGACATCGTCTCGGCGCTGAAGGCGGACCCCCGGGAAACGGCGAGGATCGCGCAAGGCCTCTCCGACTGGCCGCTGAACAGCGCCGATGAGTTCACCAAGGTGCAGCAGAAACTGCAGGGGTTCGTCGACTCCGGCCAGCTCGGCGTCTTCGGCAGCGGCTACTGGGGCCACCCGGCGATGAAGCTGCCGCCGGAAGTGAACCTGATGGCGAGCGCCCACTACTTGCAGGCACTCGACTACCAGCGCCGCGCCAACCAGATCGTCGGCGTCCTCGGATCGAAAACGCCGCATATCCAGAACCTCGCCGTGGGCGGTGTCGCCAATCCGATCAATCCGGAGAGCCAGTCGACCCTCACCATCGAGCGCCTCTTCAAGATCAAGACGCTGATCGACGAACTCGGCGGCTTCATCAACCAGGTCTACCTGCCCGACGTCGCCGCCATCGGCGCGCTGTACGCCGACTGGACGGCCTACGGCGCCGGCGTCACCACTTACCTCGCCGTTCCCGACATGCCACTGGACACAAAGAACACGCAGTTCTCGCTGCCCGGCGGCTATATTCCGAACGGCGACCTCAAGGCGTTCAAGCCCATGACCGGCTTCGGGGACGCCTATTTCGAGAAGGGCGTCAAGGAAGGCGTCAAGCACGCTTGGTATGATGGCAGCAGGCCGCTGCACCCCTATGACGGGCAGACCAAGCCCGCATACACCGGCTTCGATGATGACGCCAAGTACTCGTGGGTGAAGGCGCCCACCTTCTACGACGAGCGGGCCCAGGTCGGGCCGCTGGCCAACGTCCTGGCGCTGTATCTCGCCGGTCACGAGCCGACAAAGCGCCATCTCGATCGCGCGCTGGCGATCGCCGGCAAGGTTGCCGGCAGCGAGATCCCGCTGGCCGCCTTGCATTCGACCATCGGCCGGCACGCCGCCCGCGCCGTCCGCTGCGCTGTGCTCCACGAGGAACTCGGCCGCCAGTGGGGCCTGTTGGTCGCCAATATCGGCAAGGGGGATTTCGAGACCTTTAACAAGCCGACCTTTCCGAAGGGCGAGGTGCGCGGTTATGGATGCCATGAAGCGCCGCGCGGCGTGCTGTCGCACTGGACGGTTATCCGTGACGGCAAGATCGTCAACTATCAGGCTGTGGTGCCGAGCACCTGGAATGCCGGGCCGCGGGACGATAACGGCAAGATGGGTCCGTATGAAGCGTCCCTCGTTGGTAACCCGGTCGCTGATCCGGAAAAGCCGCTGGAAGTGATCCGCACGGTTCACTCGTTCGACCCCTGCCTGGCCTGCGCGATCCACATGCTGGACGACGGCCGGGAAGTCATCCGGGTGAAGGCCCTCTAAAGAGGCTGAATCGAAATGATCCGGGTTGAATCTGCTGCTTACAGCACGCGTCATGGCCGGACTTGTTCCGGCCATCCACGGCTTGCCGCAGACAAAGTGCCGCATGGCGCCACGTTGATGCGCGGATCAGGTCCGCGCATGACGAGAGCTGTTACTCTCGTGCTTTGACTATGCGGACATTATTCGGTCAGGCTCTAAGCAGGAAGGAAAGGCCCCTTCTTCTTTATGAACGTTCTTGTACTCGGCGCCGGCAACATTCTTCTCTCCGACGAGGGGATCGGCGTTCGCGTCATCGAGGCGCTGGAGGCTCGCTATGACGTTCCGGACACCGTCGAGATTCTCGACGGTGGAACCTGCGGAATGGACCTCCTCGACGTTATCGCTGGCCGCGATCACCTGATTATTGTCGACGCCGTAAACACCGGGAGCCCGCCGGGAACGCTCGTCCGCTTGCGCGACGCAGACATCCCGGCGGCCTTCCGGACGAAATCCTCGCCGCACCAGCTGGGCCTCCAGGATGTTCTGGCGATGCTGCAGCTCCTCGAAACGGCACCGCGCCACGTCACGGTCGTCGGTGTGCAGCCGGCCAGTCTCGATCTCGGCCTGGAGCTGTCGCCCATCATCGCCGGGCGGCTGGACGAGATGGCCGACATGGTTCTGGCCGAACTCGCCCGGCTCGGGCATCCGGCCAGGCCCAGGACTAACGCGCAATAGCTGTTGCGCTCCCCAACCGTCCGACGCACTCGAAGGCATCGCTTGCTGCCGTTCCCCGCCGAGACCAGGCGATGGCCCAAGTCGGTCGTCTGGGAACAGACCCCGATAAGATCGCCGCTGCCGTCAATGGCGCCTGACTCCAGAGAAAGGCGATCTAATAGGCTTTTCTGAGTAGAACTGCCTATTATCCGCCCCTGTCAAGCTGGACCTTTGCTTCTTCCGGCAGGCAAATTGCGGCAAGTTTCTAGCAATAAAGTATTCAAACTCATTATTGCTGCCGCTGTGGACGCAGCGGTAAACATATTTGATTTATTAAGCCGAGTAGTATTTTGAGGCGTAACGATGAGGATCATCGAAGGGGTGACTTCGGCGGGCGGTTCCACAGGTATTTCGGTCTTTGCCCTGCTTCTGTCGTTGACGGCTGCCGCGCCGCCGGCCGGCGCCGCGCCGGAACCGTCCGGATGGTACGCCGGCGACATGCACGTTCACCGCAGCTGTGGCGGTGCCCCCGAGAAGGTAACAAGCCTGCGGTCGAAGATGGGCACCAACAATCTGAGCGTGATGTCGCTGCTCGCCGATATGGGCAATGGCGAGGTCCTCGACCCGGTGACCGACCTACCGCTGGTTACCGGCTCGGATGCATCCCAGTCCAGCCCGAGCCGCATGATTCATTGGGATACCGAGTGGCATTGGGATGCAACCTATGGTCAATTCGCGTATCAGGCACTCGGCGGCCATCTGGTTGCCCTTGGGCTGACCGACGCGCGGCAGGTCTGGGAGCAATCCCCCTTCCGGATCCTGGATTGGGCGCACCAGCGAAACGCCATTGCCGGCTTCGCCCACATGCAATACCTGAACGACGAAATTCCCGATGAAGCGCTGAACTGCTGCATTCCGATCGAATATCCGGTCGAGGTCGCGCTCGGAACGGCTGATTTCATCTCCGAGGATGTCACCGGCGGCAACTCCGCCATGAACGCCTACTACCGGCTTCTTAATACCGGGTTTCGCCCAGGATTTGCCGCCGGCACCGACTATCCTTGCGGGGTCTCGACGCTGGGCTCTTTGTTGACTTACGTGCAGATCCCGCCCGGTGAGTCTTTGACCTACCGGAACTGGATCGAGGGCATCCGCGATGGTCGGACGGTCGTCTCCCGAAACGGACGCAAGGAGTTTCTCGATCTCAAGGTCAACGGCGACGCCTCTCCCGGCGACGAGCTGGCCTTTACCGGCAGTGCCACGGCGGTTCCCGTCACCGTCACGTGGACAGCCACGCAGAAGATCACAGGCGGCAGCATCGAACTGGTGCAGAATGGTGCCGTCATTGCCACCCAGCGGAAAACCGTAACGGCCGCGGCCCCTGTTACGCTGACCGCGACCGTGGACTTTACAAAGAGCGGCTGGCTGGCGGCGCGGCGGATGGACGGCGCGGGCGAACATCGGCTGCAAACGGGAGCCGTCTTCATCACGGTGGACAACGCGCCGACCCGCGTCAGCGCGAGTGACGCAAATTTCTACGTACGATGGATGGACACCCTGACGACCAGAACCAGCCCCGGCGGTCCTTGGGATTCCTACTTCACCGATGAGTTCAGCAGCAGCGATCCGACGTGTCCCCCCAACGGCTGCAGGGCTGCCGCGCAGGCCCGCTATTCACAGGCAAAGGTAATCTACCAACAGATCGCCGCGGAAGCGGGTGCCGCTTCACCGCCGCCGCCCCCGCCGCCACCGGATCCGCCGCCATCACCGGGTTGCCAGCAGCTCGCCGATATTGAGCAGAAAATCTGGAGTGATTCCACGCCACCCCCGGAGATTCTGAGTGATTCCGACAACAGTGCGGTCGAACTCGGAGTCAAATTCCGCGCCGCCAAGGCGGGCTGCATCACCGCGCTGCGCTTCTACAAGGGCGGAACCGGCAACACCGGCACCCACGTCGGGCACCTGTGGCAGGCGACCGGCGGAACGCCATTGGCGACCGCGACCTTCACCAACGAAACGATGGCCGGTTGGCAGCAGGTCAACCTCGCGGCGCCAGTTCCGATTGGTGCCGGGACGACCTACATCGTCTCATACCACGCGCCGGCCGGTCATTACGCGGTCAACGACAACTACTTTGGCACCGCTGTCGGCACCGGCGATCTGACGGCCCTGGCCAGCGGCACGTCCGGCGCCAACGGCGTCTACGCCTATGGGCCCTCAGGGAGTTTC
Source organism: Rhodospirillales bacterium (assembly GCA_036787145.1). GTDB lineage: Bacteria > Pseudomonadota > Alphaproteobacteria > Rhodospirillales > Defluviicoccaceae > Defluviicoccus. Next base: position 11,945 of record DAIQPV010000028.1, on the reverse strand, counting down.
CCCTCAAGCAGCTACCTGAAGTCGAATTACTGGGTCGATGTCGTGTTCCGATCCAGCCCGTGACGGCCCGGCGACCGTCGGGCGCCTCTGGCCGTCAGGCCGAATAGGGCGGACGATCCAGGCCGGCCGGCGAGTGGGTGAAGACCTCGTACCCATCCGCCGTAACGCCGATCGAGTGTTCGAACTGCGCCGAGAGTGAGCGGTCCTTCGTCACAGCCGTCCAGCCGTCGGCGAGGATCTTAACCTCCCAGCGCCCGGCGTTGATCATCGGCTCGATGGTGAAGAACATGCCCTCGCGAAGCACCGGGCCTTCGCCGGGGTGCCCGAAATGCGGCACGTTCGGCGCGTCGTGGAACACGCGGCCGAGGCCGTGGCCGCAGAAATCCCGCACCACGGAAAACCGCTGCGCCTCGACAAAGGTCTGGATGGCATAGCCGATATCGCCGACCGTGGCGCCCGGCCTGACGACCTCGATGCCGTGCCACATTGCCTCGAAGGTCACGTCGATCAGTCGCTGCGCCTTGACCCCCGCTTTGCCGACGCAGTACATCCGGCTGGTATCGCCAAACCAGCCGTCCAGGATCGTCGTCACGTCGATGTTGACGATGTCGCCGTCCTGCAGCCGCTTCTCGCCGGGAATGCCGTGGCAGACCACGTGGTTGATGGAGGTGCAGATCGACTTCGGGAAGCCGCGATAGTTCAACGGAGCGGGAACCGCGCCATGCCTGCGGATGAACGCTTCGCACAACCGGTCAAGCTCGTCGGTCCGGACGCCGGGGACGACGAAGGGCGTGATGTAATCGAGGGCCTCGGCCGCCAATCGCCCGGCCGCCCGCATCCCGTTCCAGTCCGACTTGCCGTGAATCTTGATGCTGCGGGCTTCGGCAAAGGCAACGGCGCGGCGCATATCATTCATCATCCTGATCGAATCAACCTAAAGCTCGACGGTTGCTGGCGCGACAAACGGGATTGCATCGGCGAGCCAGACGCCATCCAGGCCCACCCTGCAACGATAGCACAGAAATTCGACTCCTGACTCCAGCGCCAGGGTCACAGCCTTGCTGTACAGGTAGTCAATCTCGCTCGCGAAGGTAAGACGTTCCGCGTCCGGCCGCTGCGCGACATATAACATGACCGCCCGGCCGCCCGAGCGGGCGATGATGGAAAGCTCGCTGAGATGTTTGATTCCCCGCGCCGTGACGGCGTCCGGAAACGCCACAGGCACCGAGGGATCAGTGCCCCTGCGCAGTGTGACGTTCTTGATCTCCACATAACAGGGCGGGCGATTGGGGGATCCCAGCAACAGGTCGATCCGCGAGTTGCGGCCATAGCGCACTTCCCGCCGCAGCAGATCATAGCCGGCGAGTTCCGGCAGGCTGCCCGCAACGATCGCTTCCTCGACAAGCCGGTTCGGCCGGTTGGTGTTGATCCCCACAAGGGCGTCACCGACCCGGATCAGCTCCCAGGTGTAGGGGAGCACGCGGCCCGGCTTGCTGGAAACCGACAGCCAGACCGCCGAGCCGGGGGTATCGACGCTCAGCATCGAACCGGAGTTGGGGCAATGCGCGACGACGATCTCGCCGCTCTCGAGCCGGACGTCGGCGAGAAAGCGCTTGTAGCGGCGCAGCAGGATGCCGGGAAGCAGCGGACTCTCGAACAGCATCGTCCGGGCGTTACCGGCGCGTGACGCGGGCGTTTCGCCCCGTCGCCGACGGTCGGCCCGCTTTGACTGATCGGCCCGTTCTCACTGGTCGGCGCGTCCCGGCCATAACAGGTGCGCATACTCGCTTTCAAGCCGGGCAGCCCGCCGCGCCCGCTGGTGCGACGGCAGCCTGTCCTCCCCCCAGGCGCCGTATTCCCCGATCCGCCGGCGCAGGTCCTGCTGGAGAGCGCGAACCTCCGGGTCTTCCCAGAATCCGGCTCCCAGCGCGTCTTTCAGGGCCAGCAATCGCTCACCGACGCCGCTGATCTCGGCGTCCTCGCGCGAGCCGGGGTTTGTTGCCGTCATCGTTGCAGTTCGGTCGTAGGGCTCACGGCCGCGCCCGGTCGCCTGCGGGGATTTCCTCGCTTCCGAGGATATCCGCAAGCCTGGTCTGCGCGCCTCCCGGCCGCAGCGGCCGGGGTTGCGTCGCGTCGGGGGCCCAGGCAGCGAGGTAGATCACCTGGAACGTCGCAGCAATCCGGCCGTCGGCATCGCCATGCCGGTCGCGATAGCGCCGCAAGGCGTCGAACAGGGTGCCCCTGCGGCTCACGGACTTACGGCGTTCCAGCACCGCGTTCGCTTCTCCCATTCCGCGCAGATCGGCGAACAGCCCCAACGGATCGCCATAGGAGACGGTGATTGTGTCGCTGTCCACCACCGGCAGGGCAAAGCCCGCACGCTGCAGCAGATTTCCCATATCCCGGACATCGGCGAACGGCGAGACGCGCGGACTGAAGCCCCCTTCCACCGCCAGTTCGGCATCGGCAAGCGAGCGGCGCAACTCCTTGAGGGTCTCGCCGCCGAGAAGCGCCGCCAGCAGCAATCCGTCCGGCCGCAGCGCCCGGCGGATCTGCAGCAGGCTGCCGGGCAGGTCGTTGACCCAGTGCAGGCTGAGCAGGCTGGTGACGAGGTCGAACGAGCTGTCCCGAAACGGCAGCGCCTCCTCGTCGCAGACGACGCGCAGGCCGGTGGCCGAGCGCACCATCACCTCCGACAGGTCGCACTGGACGATCATCCTGACGCCGTTGCGGCCGGAGAGGGCGGGCGTCAGCTCGCCGCGGCGGCAGCCCAGGTCGAGAACGTCGGCGAAGCGTCGGCGGACGTCGTCGAGGCGATCCAGCAACCTTTCGCCAACCTCGCGCAACAGAAAGTCATGGTTTCCGAGGAGAGGAGCGGCGCGATCCCGGTGGAGGCGAACGCTCCGACGATCAAAGACGCGCATCGGATGCGTCATGCTGGCGCCCTGCTCCGCTGATCCAGTTGCGATCTGATCTGTGCCTGCTATATGGCATGGCAACGAAAGGGGATCAAACGGCGATGCTGCGCGTTTCCGCCGCTCTCGGCCCGATGTCCGCTGCGAACCGGTCTTTGCGCTGGTTGGGCGGGCTTGCTCTGAATGCCATCCTGCCGCCGCGGTGTCTCGCCTGTGGGACGATCGTCGAAACGACCGCAGCACTTTGCCCGGCGTGCTGGGCGCAGGTGCGCTTTGTGACCGAACCGCTGTGCGCGGTGTGCGGCGTTCCGTTCGAGTTCGAAGTGGAAGACGGCAGCCTCTGTGCCGTCTGCGCCGCCACTCCGCCGGTCTACGCCAGGGTCCGGGCCGCGGTCGCTTATGATGACGGCAGCCGGCGGCTCATTCTCGGATTCAAGAATGCCGATCGGACGGACGCGGTGCGAATCTTTGCCCCCTGGATGCTGGCGGCCGGCCGTGACCTGATCGCCGATGCCGACGTGCTCGCGCCAGTGCCGCTACATTGGACCCGCCTTTTCGCCCGGAAATACAACCAGGCGGCGCTGCTCGCGCAATCGCTCGCCAGGCAGGCGGGAAAGCCGGTTGCGGTGGACCTGCTCCGGCGGATCAAGCGCACGCGCAAACTCGGTACATCCGGTTCCCTGCAGCGCGCGCAGACCGTCCGTGCGGCTTTCGTGGTTCCGCCCGGACGACGGTCCCTGGTTAAAGATCGCCGCATCCTGCTGATCGACGATGTGTTCACCACCGGCTCGACAACGGCGAGCTGCGCGCGGACACTCAGGCAGGCGGGCGCTGCGGCGGTCGATGTGTTGAGCCTCGCGCGGGTCGTCCGCCCAAGCGTCGCCGCCGGGCCCCGTCCGCCAAGGCCGCGCGAACCCGGCGCTGATATCGCACAGGAGAACGCAGCGTGAGCACCGTCGAAATCTATACCAGCCCTTTCTGCCCCTATTGCCATCGCGCCAAGGCGTTGCTGGAGAAAAAGGGCGTCGCGTTCACCGAAATCGATGTGCCCAGCACGCCGGGAGCCCGCCAGCAGATGCTCGAGCGGACCGGGGGGGCCACCAGCGTGCCGCAGATCTTCATCGACGGCCGCGGCATCGGCGGCTCCGACCAGCTTCATCAGCTGGAAAGGAAGGGTGAGCTTGACGCACTGCTCGGTCTCGCCGGATAAGCGAGCGATGTCCGGCCGATTCACCGTCGCCTGTGTGCAGATGACTTCGGCGCGGGAGTTTGCTCCCAATATCGCCGTCGTCGCCGAGTCCGTCCGCTCGGCGCGCGCGCAGGGCGCCGATCTCATTCTGCTGCCGGAAAACGTCAGCATGCTGGAGCCGGTCAACCGGCTGCTGCTGGAGAAGTCCTGTGCGGAGGAAGAGCACCCGGCGCTGGCGGCCTTCCAGGCGCTCGCCTCGGAGACGGGCGCCTGGCTGCTGATCGGCTCCCTGTCCGTCGCGGTCGAGGGCGGCAAGGTTGCCAACCGCTCGATCCTGGTCGATGCGGCGGGCGGCATCGTCGCCCGCTATGACAAGATTCATCTGTTCGACGTGGACCTCGGCGCGGGCGAGAGCTACCGCGAGTCGGCGACGGTCGCGCCGGGCGATGCCGTGGCTCTCGCGGAGACGCCATGGGGCGTGCTCGGCATGACGGTCTGCTACGACCTTCGCTTTCCGCATCTCTACCGGACCCTGGCCCAGCGCGGCGCCTCCTTTCTGTCGGTCCCGGCGGCGTTCACGCGGACCACCGGCCAGGCCCATTGGCATGTCCTGCAGCGGGCGCGAGCCATCGAAAACGGCGCCTTCGTGTTTGCCCCTGCGCAATGCGGGACCCACGCCGAGGGCCGGCAAACCTTTGGCCATTCCCTCATCATCGATCCGTGGGGCGACGTGCTGGCCGACGGCGGCGAGGAACCGGGGATTGTGCTGGCGCAGATCGATCCCGAGGCCGTCGCGCGCGCGCGCGCGCGGGTTCCGTCGTTGCGCCATGACCGCCCGTTCCGTTAAGCGCTTGCCGAAGCACAGTATCGGGTTGGGCAATGGACCCGGGAATAACCCTGTCATATATTAGACAAACGTGCGCGCCTGATTGATGTTGTTCTGCTCTGTGCCCTGTGATTGTGATGATCGTCTATGACCTGACCTGTGCGGTGGGACACCGCTTCGAATCCTGGTTTCCGAGCGCCGCGGCGTTCGATGAGCAGAAGGCAGGACAGGCCGTCGAGTGCCCCTTCTGCGGCAATCGCCAGATCGACAAGGCGCCGATGGCGCCGCGCATTTCACGCCGGGCGTCCGGCACCCTGCCTTCGGAAACGGAGTCGGCGGCAAGAGCAACAAAAGCGGCCGGCGAGGGTTCGGGCGAGGTTTCAGGTCAGGTTTCGGGCCAGATTTCGGGTGAGACCGGCGGTGGTCCGCCGGCCGCGTTGATGGAAATGCTGCGCCACCTGAGGAGCCACGTGGAGTCCAACTGCGACTACGTGGGACCTGCCTTCCCCGAGCAGGCGCGACGCATCTACTATGGCGAGACCGCCCCGCGCGGCATCTACGGCGAGGCATCGGCCGAAGAGGCGCAGGCGCTGAAGGAAGAGGGGATCGAAACGCAGCGGATCCCCTGGCTGCCGCGCCGCGACGGCTAAACCGCCAGCGCCATGTAGTTCACGTCGAGGTTGCGCCCCAGCGACCACTTCTGTTGCAACGGGTCATACACGATCCCGCCGAGGTCGGTCAGGGCGAGGTCGTGGCGCCGCAACACCGCCGCCAGCTCCGAGGGCTTGACAAACTTTCGCCAGTCGTGGGTCCCGACCGGCAGCCATCGCAACACGTATTCCGCGCCGATCTTCGCCAAAGCCAGAGACTTCAGGGTCCGGTTGATGGTGGAGAGAACAACTGCGCCGCCGGGCCGCATCAGGGCGGCGCAGGCCCCGACGAAGCGGTCGAGATCGGCGACGTGCTCCACCACTTCCAGCGAAATCACTGCGTCGAACGTCGAGCCCTCCGCGACCAGATCCTCGGGAGCGGCGAGACGGTAGCGGACGTTCACGTCTTGCTGCGCGGCGTGGATCTCCGCCACCCGGACGGACTCGGGCGAGGCGTCGATGCCCAGCACGTCGGCACCCAATCCGGCCACCGCCTCGGTGACCAGACCGCCGCCGCAGCCGATGTCCACCATCCGCAGGCCGTCGAACGGGCGCTCCGCCCGTGCATCGAGGCCGAAATGGTAGGTCAGGGCCTGACGGAGCCACGCGACGCGCATGGGGTTGAGTTCGTGGAGCGGCCGGAAATCCCCGTCCGGGTCCCACCAGGTGCGG
>DAIQPV010000028.1:0-5683 GCA_036787145.1 Rhodospirillales bacterium | reverse complement strand
GGCTCGACGGTTTTGCCGGGGTCCGGAAGGTCAGCGGCTCGAACGTTCATAGTGGTCCCGCGGTCTCCAGGGCGATCGGGGCGCTCCCCGTCGCGCTTGCGTTAAAATTGCATTGTCAGTATCTACGCCGCATCGGTTCCGCCGCAAGAGGGTGCACGGGAATCACGCCATCGTTGCCGTACTTCCGGATCCCTCCCCGCGCCCGATACCTTGTGTCGCAGCGAGCCCAGAGAGATCCATGGCGCGAGTGGTGAAGAAGTTCGGCGGCACCTCCGTCGCCGATGTCGAGCGCATCCAGGCCGTTGCCGAGCGCGTCAAGCGCGCCCACGACGAGGGGGATCAGGTCGCCGTCGTCGTTTCGGCGATGGCCGGGGTGACCAACCAGCTCGTCGGCTACGTGAACGCGATCAGCCCGCTGCATGATCCGCGGGAGTATGATGTGGTCGTCGCCAGCGGCGAGCAGGTAACGGCGGGCCTCTTGGCCATGGCATTGCAGGAGCGGGGCGTGCCGGCGCGCTCGTGGCTCGGCTGGCAGATTCGCTTCCGCACCGACGAAGCGCACGGCAAGGCGCGGATCAGCGGCATCGACGACGGGGCGCTGGAGGCTGCTCTCGCCGCCGGCGAAGTGCCAGTGGTCGCGGGCTTCCAGGGCGTGACCACCCAAAATCGGATCACCACGCTGGGTCGCGGCGGCTCGGACACCACCGCGGTTGCCCTGGCCGCGGCGCTGCGCGCGGATCGCTGCGACATCTACACTGACGTCGACGGGATCTACACCACCGACCCACGCATCGTTGCCAAGGCCCGCAAGCTCGCTACAATTACATTCGAAGAAATGCTTGAGATGGCCTCCGTAGGAGCCAAGGTCCTGCAGACCCGCGCCGTCGAGCTGGCGATGAAGTACGGCGTGCGGATGCAGGTGCTGTCCAGTTTCGACGAGAGCCCCGGCACCTTCGTTGTGGGCGAGGAGGAGGTCATGGAGCATGAGCTGGTCAGCGGCGTGGCCTACAGCCGCGACGAGGCGAAAATTTCCCTCCTTCGGGTTGCCGACCGGCCCGGGGTTGCCGCCGGCATTTTCGGCCCGCTGGCCGAGGCGAGCATCAACGTCGATATGATTGTTCAGAATATCTCGCCGGCCGGCGACACCACCGATTTGACCTTCACCGTCAGCAAGGCGGACCTGGAGCGGGCGGTGGATGTCATCCGCCGCAATCGCGATCACATCGGCTATGGCGATCTTCTCTTCGATCCCAACGTGGTCAAGGTTTCGGTGATCGGCGTCGGCATGCGCAGCCACGCCGGAATCGCCTCGCAGATGTTCCGGACCCTGGCGGAGCGCGGCATCAATATCCAGGTCATCACCACGTCCGAAATCAAGGTCAGCGTCTTGATTGAAGAGGCCTATACCGAGCTTGCCGTCCGCGCCCTCCATTCCGCCTATGGATTGGACGCCCAGTGAGATGACGGCTGATGGCGCTTTGCCGCAGGCCGTTCTGGACCGGTTGTGGCAGCGCGGGCGGGAATTTTTCGGCTGTCGCCATGCGATCATGGGCGGGGCGATGTCGTGGGTCTCGGAGCACCACCTGGTGGCGGCGATTTCCAACGCCGGCGGCTTTGGCGTGCTTGCCTGCGGCTCGCTCGGTCCGGCGGAGCTGGGCGACGAGATCGCCGGCACCAAGGCCCTGACCGACCGGCCCTTCGGCGTCAACCTGATCACCATGCACCCTCTGCTCGACGACCTGATCGAGCTTTGCATGACGGAGCAGATCCCCCATGTCGTCCTGGCGGGAGGGGTTCCGCCGACAGCCGCCATCCGCCGGATCAAGGACAGGGGCGGCAAGGTAATGTGCTTCGCGCCCGCTCTGGGGCTCGCCAGGCGGCTTATCCGCAACGGCGTCGATGCCCTGATCATTGAGGGTGCCGAGGCGGGTGGCCATATAGGTCCCGTGGCGACCAGCGTGCTGGCGCAAGAGATCCTGCCGCAGGTCAGCGAGGTTCCCGTGTTCGTCGCCGGCGGCATTGGACGGGGGGAGGCGATCGTATCATACCTGCGCATGGGCGCTTCCGGCTGCCAGCTTGGCACACGCTTCGTTTGCGCCACGGAATCGATCGCCCATCCCGCCTTCAAGCGCGCCTTTATCCGCGCCAGCGCGCGGGACGCGGTGGCGTCGGTGCAAATCGATCCGGACCTGCCGGTGATCCCGGTTCGTGCTCTGGTAAACCGCGGGACCGAGCGCTTCAATGAAACACAGCGCAGCGTCGCAGCGAGATTCCGCGGCGGCGAAATCTCGCAGGACCAGGCGCAGCTCGAGATCGAGCTCTTCTGGGCGGGGGCGCTGAAGCGGGCGGTTCTCGACGGCGATGTTGACAACGGTTCGCTTATGGCTGGCCAGAGTGTCGGCATGGTGGCGCAGGAGCAGCCGACGCAGGCGATCATCGACGAGCTGGTGGGCCAAGCGGTCGCGGCACTCAACGGCCAGCAGTTCCGCGAGGCGGTCTGAGCCATGCAGTATGGGCAGACGGTGCTGGTCCTGCGCCGCCTGCTGGCGCGTATCCGCGACGTCATGGCGGGCAACGGCAGTGCCCAGACCCGGCTCGCCCGCATCGTGTCGATCATCGCCAAGGACATGGCGACGGAAGTCTGCTCGATTTATGTGCGCCGCGCCGGCGACGTGCTCGAGCTGTTCGCCACGCAGGGGTTGCGGGCCACGGCCGTCCGCCGGACCCGGCTGCGGGTCGGCGAGGGACTGATCGGCGAAATCGCGGCGAAGGGCCGGCCGCTGGCGCTGACCGATGCGCAGAACCACCCGAATTTCGCATTCCGCCCCGAGACCGGCGAGGAGATCTATCACTCGCTGATGGGGGTGCCGATCCTCCGGGGTGGCCGGGTGGTCGGCGTTCTCGCGGTGCAGAACGTCAACGCGCGCCAGTACACTGACGAGGAGATCGAGGCGCTGCAGACGGTCGCCATGGTGCTGGCGGAGCTGGTGGCCAGCGGCGATCTTGTCGGCCGCGACGAGCTTTCTCCGGTCGAGGGGATGGCTCTTGTGCCCATGCGCCTGGAAGGAGCCCGGCTGAATGCGGGGCTCGGCATCGGCGTCGCCATTCTGCAGAAGCATCAGTTCACCATCCGCCGGCTGGTCGCCGAGGATACCCGGATCGAGCATGACCGGCTGCGCAAGGCCGTCGCGGAGATGCACGGCGCCCTCGACAACATGCTGCGGGCGAGCGCCATCGCCGGCTCCGGAGAGCACCGGGATGTTCTCGAAACCTATCGGCTGATTGCCGAGGACGTGGGCTGGCTCCGGCGCATCGGCGACGCGATCAACACAGGGCTGACCGCCGAGGCCGCCGTCCAGAAGGTCAACGACGATATCCAGGCGCGGATGCGCCAGGTCTCCGATGCGTACCTGCGCGAGCGGGTCCACGATCTCGAGGACCTCGCCAACCGGCTGCTTCAGCACCTGCTGCACGGAGATGACGGAGCGGTTCATCTGCCGGAGGGTGATCACGACTTCGTTCTCGTCGCCCGCAATCTCGGCCCGGCGCAACTGCTCGATTATCCCGGCGGCAAGCTGAAGGCCGTGGTCATGGAGGAAGGCACGCCGAACGCCCATGTGGCGATCGTTGCCCGGGCGCTCGACATTCCGGTGGTGGGTCAGGTGCGCGATGCGCTCGCCCGCATCGAGGCGGGGGACATTTTGATCGTGGATGCCGACCACGCGCAGGTCCTGGTCCGTCCGAGCGAAGACGTCCGCGCGATGTTTCGCCGCAGCCAGCTCGCGCGCGACCTGCGCAGGGCCCAGTATGCGGCCCTGAAAGGGATGCCGGCGGTGACTCGCGACGGTGTCCGCATCGGCATCGGCATCAATGCCGGTCTGCTGGTGGACATGCAACATCTCGCGGAAAGCGAGGTCGACGGCGTCGGACTCTACCGCACCGAGGTCCCGTTCATGGTGCGCTCCGAGTTTCCCAACGTGGAGGCTCAGCGGCTGTTGTATAGCAAGGTCTTGCAATACGCCGAAGGCAAGCCCGTCGTGTTCAGGACACTGGACATCGGCGGCGACAAGATGATGCCGTTCTGGGATCACGGGAAGGACGAAAACCCGGCGATGGGTTGGCGGGCGATCCGGGTCTCCTTGGACAGGCCGGCGCTGCTGCGACAGCAGCTTCGCGCCCTGATCCGGGCATCGGTGGATCAGGACCTCCATGTCATGTTCCCGATGATCGCGGAGGTGGGGGAGTTTCTCTACGCCCGCGGCCTGCTGGAGCACGACCTGGAACGAGAGCGGTCCACCTCGGGCAAGGGACCCCGCCAGGTCAAGGTCGGAGCAATGCTCGAGGTGCCGGCTCTGTTGTGGCAGCTCGACAGCCTCCTGGAAGAGGTGGATTTTCTATCGATCGGCACCAACGATCTGTTTCAGTTCCTGTTCGCGAGCGACCGCGGAAACTTTCGTATCTCCGAGCGCTACGACTGTCTGTCGCCGGTCCTGCTGAACGTGCTGCGAACGGTCATCGAGAAGTGCCATAAGGCGAACGTTCCGCTGAGCCTCTGTGGCGAGATGGCGGCGCACCCGCTCGATGCGATGGCACTGATTGCCGTCGGCTTTCGCACCCTGTCGATCTCGCCGCCGGCCGTCGGTGCCATCAAGATGATGATCCGCAGCCTGAATCTCGAGTCGCTCCGGCAATATCTCGACCGGCTTTGCGTCAGTCCGCAGTCCAGCCTGCGCGAGAGGCTCAAGTGTTTTGCCCAGGATCACGGCGTGATTGTCTGAGGGCCGGCCCGGCCGTGGCGCACGGCCGATAGCGCCGTTGCATTTCGTCGCGATCTGGGAAAATATGGCGACGGTGCGCGTTCGCTCAAAGACAGCTGGGACCTTTCCGACAACTCTAAGAACGGATGCCGGGCGTCTCACACGCACGAGAAGGGGTGTGACCAGGAGCACCGACGGCCGGAAGCGGTCGTTCTGATTGGGCGAGGTTACCCATGGTGGAAGGGCAAGTCCAGCCGCGGGAGGCAGGGCGGGTGGGCGCCATGCTGAAAGAGCGGCGTGTCCAATCCGGTTATGAAATCGCCGAGATTTCGCAGTTCTTGCGGATCCGGCAACCGCATTTGCGGGCCATCGAAGCGGGCCGTTTCGAGGATTTGCCTGGCCCGGCGTATGCGGCCGGATTCGTTCGCACGTATGCCGAATTCTTAGGCCTGGATGCCATCGACATCGGGCAGAAAGTGCAGGCGGAGATCCTTCCGGCGCAAGCTACAACACGGTTCCGCTTGCCGCAGCCGGAAGCGGAACCCGCGACACCCAAGGCCGGGATCCTTCTCGTTGGAGCGATGATCGCGCTTGCGGCTTACGGCGGATGGTATCTCACGTCCGGGCATCGCCGCGATGTCGCCGAGCTCCCTGCCGCGACGCACGGAGAGCCGTCGCCGGCGTACGCCGCTGGCGGCTCACGAGGGACGGACGAGCCTGCGGTCTCCACAGCCGCGCGCGAGTTGGCCCAACCCGCAACGGAAACGGCGGAAGCGAGCTCGCAACGCCTGACGCCGGCGCCGGTGGCGGCCATCGGTGCTGCCAAGCCGTCAGGCGTGCCGGCCGGTCAGGAGGTGCGCGTGCTCGCCGCGGCGCCGACGCCCGGGTTGCCGATATCCGACGCGGCGTCGGAGACCGAGGCCCAG
>DAIQPV010000367.1:0-2548 GCA_036787145.1 Rhodospirillales bacterium | reverse complement strand
CCCCTTCTTCCCCAGGTAAATCAGGGCTACGCCCAGCAACATCAGGAAGATACGCCCAAAGAGAATCTTGGGTTCAGAGTCCGCAAGCGTCGCGAGGCCCTGGAAGAGTTGGATAAACTGGATGTCGGGCACGGCGGTTCTCCGCTTTGATGGCAACGTCCGCCGGTCGCTAGCCGATCGAAAGTAACGCTTGGCCGGCGTCGACCGCATCACCCACTTTGACAGCCACAGTCTTCACTGTGCCGTCCCGGTGAGCGGAAACAACGGTCTTCATCTTCATTGCTTCGATGACCGCCACCTTGTCGCCTGACTTGACCGCATCGCCGACTTTGACGGTGATCTCGATAATAACCCCCCCCAAAGGGGCAAGCTTGTCCTCGGGCCCTCCGCCTCCGGGGGTTGCCACGGGCGCCGGCGCGACGGCCGGAGCAACTGGAGCCGCCGCCGCCGGCGCGCGCGCGGCAGCCATAGTACCGGGCGTGGGATAGAGAGTGCCGCCAGTTCCTTCCGTGACGTCTTCCACGACGACGTCATAAATCTTGCCTTCAACGGTAATTTTCAGATGCCTAACCATTCTTCTGTTCCTCAGACTGGGAGGAGGTCAACGCGGCGTGCGCCGCGGCGTGTGGGAGGCGTGGTGGGAAAGGCGGCCGGTGGCCGTCCAGCCCGCGTCGCGAGCCGCCTCGCCGATATGCACCAGGCGCTGCGCGCCGACCACGGCATACACGGCGGCGGCGATGGCCGCGACGTGAGCGGCGGTCTCATCGATCGCCGGAGCCACTGTGATTGCAACCGGCGTCGGGGGGGCAGCTTTGCGCTTTGCGCCGGCAAGGACAACAACGATACCGCGGATCAGCAGGGACGCTAACCCGGCGATGATCACCATCAGCCCAAAGGAAAACAACGCCAGCGATATGACTGATTCCAGATCCATTCTGGCCTCCCCTAATTCCTCTTACCGCGCTTGAACCCACGCAGGTGATAACCTAGAGCGGGATGTTGCCGTGCTTCTTCGGCGGCCGCAGCTCTCGCTTGCCGAGCAGCTTGCGCAGCGAAAGGCCGACGATGCCACGGGTCTGCGAAGGCTCGATTACGTCGGTGATGTAACCCCGCGAGGCTGCCATGTAGGGCGAGGCAAACTCGGCACGATAGGCGGCGACCAGTTCCTTTCGCTTCGCCACCGGATCGGCCGCTTCCTTGATCTCCTTGGTGTAGAGGATGTTCACCGCGCCCTCCGCACCCATCACTGCGATCTCGGCGCTCGGCCACGCGTAAACAAAGTCGGCTCCCATTTCCTGGCTGCACATAGCAAGGTAAGACCCGCCGTAGGACTTACGGGTGACGATGGTAATCTTTGGCACGGTGGTGCTGGAGTACGCGAACAGCAACTTTGCACCGTGGCGGATGATGCCGCCGCGCTCCTGCTCGATGCCAGGCAGGAAGCCGGGTACGTCGACCAACGTGACCAGCGGGATGTTGAAGTCGTTGCAGAAGCGGATGAAGCGCGCTCCTTTGTCCGACGAATCGATATCCAGCGCACCCGCCTTTTGCATCGAGTTGTTGGCGACGATGCCGACCACGACGCCCTCGATGCGAGCGAAGCCGACGATCAAATTCTGCGCAAACAGCGCATGCACCTCCAGAAACTCGCCGCCGTCCACCAGCCGGCCGATGATGCCGTACATGTCCATCGGCTCGGACGGGTCCGACTGAGCAAGCTCATTCATCTCCTCGTCTTCGCCCATCTCCACGTCTTCCGTGAGGCTGTGCGGCGGATCTTCGGTATTGTTCGACGGAAAATAGCTGAGCAACTGTTGGGCGATCTGGATCGCATGGCGATCATCATCGGCGACAAAGTGGACGTTGCCGCTGACGGACGCGTGCATCATTGCGCCGCCCACATCGTCCATACTCACCTCGCGGCCGGTGACCGCCTTAATCACCTGCGGACCGGTGATGAACATGTGCGCATTCTGCCGCGTCATAATGATCCAGTCCATCAGCGCCGGAGAGTATGAAGCGCCCCCGGCGCACGGCCCCGCGATGATGGCGATCTGCGGCACGACGCCCGACAGCAGGACATTGCGATAGAACACGTCGCCGTAGCCGGAAAGCGCGTCCACGCCCTCCTGGATTCGCGCCCCCCCGGAGTCCTTGAACGCGACCACCGGCGTGCCGTTCTTCAGCGCGTATTCGAGCGCCTGGCACATTTTCTTGGCGTGCATCTTACCGAGCGTGCCGGCGACCACCGTGAAGTCCTGGCTGAACGCTGAAACCTGCCGCCCGTTCACGTAGCCGGTGCCGGAAATCACCCCGTCGGCCGGAAGATCCTTGTCCGCCATCCCGAAGGTGGTGCAGGTGTGGCGGATGAAGGTGCCGAATTCCTGGAAGGTGTCCGGGGTGAACAGGTGCGTCAGGCGCTCACGCGCACTGAGCAATCCCTTTTCGTGCCGTTCCTTGATTTTCTTTTCACCGCCTGCGGCGACTACATGCTTGTGCTTGTCCCGCAGCGTCTTCAGGCTTTTTGAGTCGAGAGGCATGGCCGTTC
>DAIQPV010000366.1:0-2562 GCA_036787145.1 Rhodospirillales bacterium | reverse complement strand
CCCCCGCCGCTGACCCGTCCGCTCCTTTAGCAGGCTGCTGAAAAAGCCAAGCCACGGTTTGGCGACCCATATCTTGAGTAAAATGGCTCGTTCCATACTCGATCATGCGAGATGAGCGCAGGTGCCGGGCTTTTGCGCAACCTGTTAACGCTCAGCCGCCAAATGCCGCCATTTTTTGCAAAAGAGCGGTCTCGGGTGTGCCCATTTTAACCCACCCTTAAAGCCTGGGCTTGTATTTCTGCACCGCAATATACATTACAGAGTAATGATGATGCGTCGCATCCGAATCCTCACGCCCTCCGAGTGGGCCGGCTATAGAGCGCACCTGCTTCGCCTTGATGGCGCGGCTCGTCGACTGCGGTTCGGTTTCCCGATTGATGATGAGGGCATCCGGACCCATGTGGCCCGCCTGAATCCATCGCGTGACCGTGTGCTTGCGCTGGTGTCCAACGGGCGTGTGGTCGCGGCCGCCCACATCGCTGCCGGCATCGCGGAGGCGGACGCTGACGGCCGTGCCGCCGAACTTGCGTTCAGCGTGGATGCCGCCTTGCGGGGGCAGGGAATCGGCAGAGCGCTGCTCGACCGCGCGCTTCTCTGGTCGCGAAATCGCGGTTTCCGACGTGTCTGGATCCTCTTTCTTACGGACAACCATGCGATGGGGCGTCTCGCCCGGCGAGCCCGCATGTCAATTACCGTGGAGGCGGGGGAAAAGGTTGGCGTGGCGACCCTGCCGCCGGTCAGTCCGCTCAGTCTTGCTTACGAGCTGGGCATCGAACGCTGGGCCCTCTGGGAAGAGCAGCGCGATCGCCTGCCCGGACGACTTGTTCCTCAGCCGGCATTTTAGTTCGGAGCCGCAATCGCTGCGTGGCGGTAAATTCCGGGCAGCTGTTTCCTGCGGATCGCAGCTTCGGTATCATCCCCACAAGGCGATACGCTTTTTGACGCTTGCGAGCCTGGGGCCTGAGCATCGGTGAAACGTGCGTTGGACGTAGCTTGCCTTCTTGCCCTGGCCCTTCTGCCGCTGACAGGCTGCGAAGGTCTGGCGGGAGGCTCGCAGGTCAGATCGGTCGTGGATGCCGAGTATCCGCCAAAGCCGGAAGATTGCCCGATCGTCGTGTTTCGCTCCGGCGAGCCGGGCGGTGCCTATACCGTGGTCGCCAGGCTGACGGCACGCATCGAGGGACCGCCGCCTCCGGGAGGGGACGTGGGCGCGGTCCTTGGCGAAATGAAAAAGGAGGCGTGCCGTGCCGGCGCCGACGCCATCGGCTGGCTGGCGGCACGACGCAGTGCACAGCCGCCGCGGGCGCTGGTCAGCGCCGTGGCCGTCCGCTTTGAGTCGCTGCCATAAGTCTGCGCCGCTCCAGCATCGTCGCAGGGGGAATCAATGCGCGTGCTCTTCGTTCATCAGAATTTTCCCGGCCAGTATCTGCATCTGGCGCCGGCGCTGGCTGCGCGCGGCGACGATGTGGTCGCCATGGCCATCGAGGCGCAGCAGCCGCTGCCCGGGGTCCGCGTCGCTCGTTATAAGCCGCACCGCGGCTCTTCGGCCTCCGTGCACCCCTGGGTCGCGGATATCGAAACCAAGGTGATCCGGGGGGAGGCCGCGGCGCGATGTGCCCTGGGGCTGCGGGAGAAGGGCTTCCGGCCGGACGTGATCTGCGCCCATCCTGGCTGGGGAGAGGCGCTGTTTCTGAAGGACGTTTTCCCTGGAGCGCCCCTGCTGTCGTTCATCGAGTTCTTCTACCGCGCGAACGGCGCGGATTATGACTTCGACCCTGAGTTTCCCGAGGATGACCTGCCCGGCCGCTGCCGGCTGCGGATGAAGAATGCCAACAGTCTGCTGAACATCGATGCTGCCGACTGGTGCGTGAGTCCGACGCACTGGCAGGCCGACACCGTGCCGGAACGCTACCGCAGCCGCTTCAGCGTCATCCACGATGGCATCGATACGGACCGGGTGAAGCCTGACCCGCGGGCGCATGTGAAATTGGCGAAGGCGGGCCTGACGCTGCGGCCAGGCGGTGAGGTGATCACCTTCGTGAATCGGAACATGGAGCCCTATCGGGGCTTTCATGTCTTCATGCGGGCTCTGCCGGAGATTCAGCGGCGTCGCCCCAATTCCATCACCCTGATCGTCGGCGGTGACGAGGTCAGCTACGGCAAGCGTCTGGCCACGGGCGAGAGCTGGCGGCAGCGGATGCTGGCGGAAGTGGGAAGCCGGCTGGACATGGAGCGGGTTCGCTTCGTTGGCCGAATCGCCTACCCGGAGTTTGTGGCCATGCTTCAGGTATCGGCGGTGCACGTCTATCTCACCTATCCGTTCGTGCTGTCGTGGTCGATGCTGGAGGCGATGTCGGCGGGTTGCGTCGTCGTCGGCTCGGCGACGGGCCCGGTTCAGGAGGTGATCGACGACGGGCACAATGGCCTGCTCGTGGATTTTTTCTCAACGGCCGCCATCGCTGATGCGATCGATCGCGTGCTTTCGCATCCGGATCGCATGGCCGGGCTGCGCGGGCGGGCGCGCCAGACCGTGATCGAGCACTTCGACCTGAAGCGCTTCTG
>DAIQPV010000365.1:0-2573 GCA_036787145.1 Rhodospirillales bacterium | reverse complement strand
GGTCGCTTCTTCACCGGGGTGGTCACCGACCTTGCCGACTGGCGGGTGGCGTTCGCGGCGCTGGCGGGGCTCAACCTTCTTGTCGGCCTCGTCCTGTGCCTGGTGATGCCGAAGGAGCGCGCCTTCCAGCCCTCGGCGGGTCTCGCCGCCTCGCTCTCGGCGATGCGCGCCCACCTCGGCGATCCCAAGCTGTTTGCCGCCTGCGCGGCCGGCTTCGCCATCCTGTTCGCCCAGGTGGGGCTGTTCACCTTCGCCAATCTGCTGCTCGCCGCGCCTCCCTTCGCGTTCGGGCCGGCGGTGCTGGGGACGATCTCCGCCATTTATCTCGTCGGCATGGTGACGACGCCGGTCCTCGGTCGCCGGCTCCGCCGCTTCCCCGAGCAGCTGCCCTTGTCGCTTGGCGCCGGGATGTTCGTCGCCGGCGTGACGCTCACGCTGCTGCCGTCGCTCGCCGCGATCATCGGCGGGCTGGCACTGGCCTCGGCCGGAACCTTTCTCAGCCAGTCGGCGGCGACCAATTTCGTTGCCCAGCGCGCGCCGCGCGCCCGGTCCGCCGCGATCGGGCTGTACACCACTTGGTATTACGTCGGCGGCAGCGCCGGCGCCGTGGTTCCGGGCGTGCTGTGGTTCTCTGCCGGCTGGCCGGGCGTGGTCGGACTGATCGGCGCCGCCAGCTTCGGCGCGGCGCTGATCGCCGTCATCTTCTGGCGAGAGCCCGGCCGGGGCTGCGCCCTGTCGGCGGCGAAGGGCGCGGACGTCTGCGCCTGAAACTTCCGAGGAAAGCCCCAGGAAGACGGAGGGTGTGGCACAGCGCCTGATCTGATAATGTTCGATGTTTGTTCGAAAGCGAGCGGCGTGGCGAGCAGGCAAAACGACGACAAATGACGACACTTGATGACAAATCAGCCCCGGTTGCAGACTGAATCACGTTTTTTCAATGCGTTACGTAGATTAATCGGCTCGATTCGGCTCTCAAAGCGTACCTGAACGGGCTGCGACCGGTCCCCAGGCGGACTCGGCGGGGTCAGCGCGGAGGCACGGACCGTCGCAGTTGATCGACCAATGGCCTAGCCGAGGGATCGATGGTGGCCAGCTTCCGGGCCCAGGACAAGGCAGCATCGCTTCGCCCGGCATCGCGGTTCACCGTGATCAGCGCGTAGAGAATCTCGCGGTCCGCGGGAAATCGCGTGTGCGCCTCTTCGAGCGTGCGGATCGCCTCGTCGCCGCGGCCGGTGGAATTCAGGGCGATGGCGTAGACATAGGCGTAGCGTGCCTGCGCCGGATCGAGCGCGGCGGCGCGTGCCAGCTCGGCGAGCGCGTCGCCGCTCCGATGCTGGCGGACCAGATTGAGCCCGAGGGCATGGTGAAGCTCCGCCGCATCCGGCACCAGCGTCAGGCCCTGGCGCAGGGTGCGCTCGCCGTCGGCGTCCCGGCCCTGCCGGGCAGACACCTCCGCCAGCGCTGCGTACAGCGGCGTGAAGAGCGGATCGAGCCGCCGCGCCGCGGTGAACTCGGCCTCGGCCTCGGCCAGGCGGCCCTGTTGCAGGTAAAGGTTGCCGAGGTTCGCCCGGTGCTCCGGCCGGTCGGCGTTCAGCCGCTGCACCGAGACGTACTCATCGATCGCCTTGGCCAGGCGGTCGCGATCAGCCGGGGGCAGCGACTCCTGCGGTACCGAGGCGAGCAGCAACGCCGCCTCGATCCGCACGCCCAGCACCGGATCGGAGAGCAGCTTGCCGGCAAGCGGCCAGCTCTGCCGGACCGGAAACGGGCGCAAGGCCCGCAGCGCCGCAAGCCGGACCAGCGGATCGGCATCGCCGAGGCCGCGCCCGGCCACCGCCAGCGCTTCACCGCTCGGGTACTGCGCAAGATTGTCGAGGGCGGTGGCCCGGGCGATCGAGGGTGCGGTCGGGCTGACAGCAAGCTCGCGGAGCAGCGCCGCCGCCCCGGCCCTGCCGGTGTGGGCAGCGTCGAACGTCCCGGTCCAGGTCTGGAAGCCTTTGCGCTCCGCTCCGAACCATCCCCCGATGGCGGCGGCGGCCCAGGCAGCGTCCTTGTCCTTGTGGCAATCGTTGCAAGCGTTGGAGGTTCCGAACCGTACCGACTCGTCCGGACGCGGCACGCGAAACCCGTGGTCGTGTCGGGGATCGACCTGCATGTAGGTCTTCACCGGCATGTGGCAGGCGACGCAGCGCGCGCCCGCCGAGCCTTCCGGGTGGTGATGGTGCGTGGGCGAGGCGTACTTCTGCCCATCGTGGCATTGCTCGCAGACGGCGTCGCCGTCGGCCACCAGCTTCAGCGAATGCGGGTCATGGCAGTCGCTGCACGAGACGCCGGCCATGAACATCTTGCTCTGGCGGAACGGCGCGTAGTTGTAGACCTCGTCCAGGCTCTTGCCATCGGCTTCGAACAGTCCGGCCTGCAGCAGGCTCGGCACGTGGGTCTGCAGCAGGGACTGGCCCGGCCGCCAGGGCTCGGCGATCTTGGCGCTGCGCGAATGGCACACCCCGCAGGTCTCCAGCTCCTTCGCCGACGATCGCGGCGCGCTGCGCCGGGCATTGCCGGTCTGCGGGTCA
>DAIQPV010000364.1:0-2596 GCA_036787145.1 Rhodospirillales bacterium | reverse complement strand
GCACCCGATCGCTGGCGGCAGTCGTGCGGTCGACATGGCAGCGGCACTGTTGGAACGGGAAGTCGAAGTCAACCGCTGGACGCCCAATGATCCGTTCTTCCTGCCCGGTTCGATCCTCGACAACATGCCCAATTTCCAGCTCGGCATGGTCTACGGCCTGAGCCGCTTCGGCACCGCGCTGGCCGAGCAGCTCGCCCGTTCGCGGGGCACATCCGCCATCGATCCCGACGTGGATCGCGCTGCCGGACTGCTGCGTTACCCCGGCGATGTGTGGATGTTCAACCCGAGCACGTCGTTGGCGCCGACTGCGAGTTCGGAGAGCCAGTATCGCGCGGCGATCCGCGCGCTGCGCGCCTATAACCAGCGCGTCGCTGATGGAACCGCGGTCTTCGACCGCCGCGCCGACAACCTGATCGACGCCCTGGAGCGGTTCAACAACGACCTCGGCTCTTCTTCCGGCATCATCAGCGAGCACCTGCGGCTGCATGCCGGCTTCCCGATCAGCCTTTCCGCCGATGACATCTTCTATCAGACGAAGGGCCGGCTCTACGTCTACTACATGCTGCTGACGGCGCTCGGAGAGGACTTCAAAGAAGTACTGGCCGACCGCAACCTCGGAACGGTGTGGAACCAGATGCTGGATAGTGGCCGCGAGGCGGCCGAGCAGCAGCCGTGGGTGGTGCTCAACGGCGGTGTCTCCAGTCAGTTCGTTCCCAGCCATCTGGCGAGCCAGGGTTTCCTGCTGATGCGGCTGCGCACGTCCATCCGGGAAGTGCAGCAGATTCTGCTGAAATAGCTGGCCGAACCCGCCCAGTCCGAACCCGCCCAGTCCGAACCCGCCCAGTCCGAACCCGCCTCGTCCCTGTCTTCGTCGGGGCGGCTTCTTGCTGACGTCACCCTGCGCCCGCGTCGCGGCGAACGCGCGGGGCTGCATCTCCGGGTGCCTCTCGAGCGGCAACGCCCGATTGATCAGCAATCGCGATCTTTAAACCGTAAAAAGATATCGCAATCGTCGCAGCGGGAGGTGCATTTCCCGCTGCTGGATCATCCACATTTAAAGTATTCGCATTATAGTCGTAAATTTGTAGTTAAATATATCTCCGGACTCAGTCCGTCATCATTTCAACATATTCATGCGATGACTTCTTTCAGAAGTAGCAGACGGTATATTCTCTGCTTTATTTGCAAGAAAGACAGCCGCGCCTCCATCGTATCTTTATGCCTCAATTCCGGTCCTGGCGCCACATTGTGACGCTCGCTTTGTATCAAGGCTCAAAGTTGAGCAAAGGCACACTGGTGGGCGGCTGCTAGTCCGGAGTTTTTCACGAATGACTGCGTCCACTCCTGCCCATAATGTTGCGAGCAGCTTATGCGCCTTTGGTGCGTCCTCTCGACTCTTCCAGTTCCGGCATCGGGTCATCCCGGCGCTCCTGATGCTGGCGTTGCCAGCATCGCAGGCAGCGGCAGCGGTGCCGGGGAAGCCGGCTAACATCAGCCGGTGCGTGTCCATCACCAGCAAAGGCGCGGCTGCCAACGGCCCCGACGCAACCGCAGCGATCCAGCGGGCGATAGCGGCGGCCAGAGGGACCTCGGCGAAATGCGTGTACGTGCCCGCCGGAATCTTCAATATGACAAAGATCGTGATCGACGGCGGCGTGAAGATGATCGGCGCCGGCGACGCATCCATCCTGCACGGCCCCAATCCCGCCAATCGCCAGATCAAGCTGGTGGGGGCAAATACGGGTCTCTACAACCTCAAAATCCGCACCTACGGCACGCAGCGAACCAACGACAACGAGGCGGTCTGGATCGAGGGCGGAGCGAGCAGCTGGGTCGTCGATAACCTGACCATCGACGGCGGTAACGGCCCCGGCATCATCACTTACGGCGGCTATCAGGGCCGTATCACCCGCAACCGCGTGATGAACACCAAATCGGACTCCATCCACCTGTCGGGAGGCGCCCATCACATCTACGTGGCAGGCAACAAGGTGCGCAACTCCGGGGACGATAACATCGCCGTCGTGACCTACGCGTACCACCCGATCAATACTTATCAGGTGTTGATCGAGAACAACGACGTCGCCGACCAGCCGTGGGGGAGGGGAATTTCGGTCGTCGGCGGAGAAAACGTCACCATCCGCAACAACAAGATCACCCGATCGGCGGACGCCGGCATCTACCTCGCCGCCGAGTCCTCGTGGGCCACGCGCGGTGTTCGCAATATCCTCGTGCGGGGAAACCGCATCGACGATTGTCCCCACGCTCAGCCGCAGCACGGGCAGACCTCGATCCTCGTCTACTCCGACAACAATTACTGGACCGAAAGCATTTTTCTGGACGGAAACGTCCTCACCCGCGGGCAAAACGGACCGGTGAGGATCGAGCCGCGCAACGTGCGGAACATTGCGTGTCGGGGGAATACCTCCAAGGGCGGTGCGATCAATCCCGCGAACTGCACCGGCAATTCCGGCACGATCACCGGCACCAGCGTCTCCAGCGCGATTCTCGGTGGTGGGAGCATCAGCCTGCAAGGCTGATAACGCCGATTGCGACGTAACCAAGGCGACCCACCTCACCCGTGTGGCGAGGTTGG
>DAIQPV010000363.1:0-2601 GCA_036787145.1 Rhodospirillales bacterium | reverse complement strand
CGGCGACGGGGGGCAACGGCTCAGGGCTCAGCCGTCCGCCGCGGTTCCGGGGCGCACGTCGTGATCGCAACGGCAGCGGCGCCGTCTCCTGCATCATGAAGCTCGCCCAGCTGCGGGATACGGCGTTGGCATTGGCGTTGGTCGCATCGACCGCTGGCGTCGGTTTCGTCGCTCCCCGCCTGATCCCCTTTCTGGCCTCGGCGGAGCAGTGGCTGGTCGACCTGCGGGTGACGCGACTGTCCGGCTCGGAGCCGCAGCACGATCGCATCGTCGTCGTCGCGATCAACGAGGAGACGTTGGCTCGCTTGCCGTATCGGTCGCCCATCGACCGGCTGTTTCTCGCCGACCTGCTTCACCACCTCGATGCTGCCCGGCCGGCGGCAATCGGCATCGACATCCTGTTCGACCAACCGACCGAGGCGGAAAAGGACGCCGCGCTGCGGCAGGCCCTCGACACCTTGAAGGCGCCGGCCGTCCTGGCCTGGGCGGACGAGGCCGACGGGCTGACCGCCGGACAGGCGGAGTTTCTCGCCACCTTCGACCACGGGCTGCGGCTCGGCTGGGTGACGTTGCTGACCGACGCTTATGACGGAATTCCCCGCTGGATCTACGGCGGGCGGCGATGGCACGGCCAACAGATCGGCAGCTTTCCGGCCGCAATCGTCGCAGCGGCGTTGGGGATCGATGCGGTGGCCGAAAGCGAGGCCATTCCGCTCGCCTACCGACCGCCTCCAGCGGTCGGGCAGGCGGCTTTCCGCAGCTATCCGGCTCATGCCGTGCCGCTGCTGCCGACCGACTGGTTTCGCGACAAGATCGTGCTGGTGGGCGCCGACCTGCCGCATACCGACGTGCACCGGACACCCGCGGCCATCGTCCTGGGAAACGAGGAGGGCCAGCTACCGGGTGTCCAAATCCACGCAAATGCCGTCGCCCAGCTTCTCGACGGTCGCGAAGCGGCCAGAATTCGCCTGCCGGTCGAGGTTCCGACGGTGGTGATCCTGTCGCTGACGGCGCTGCTGATCGGGGCGCTGAACATCCCCCCCTGGGTGCAGATTGGCCTCGGCGGCCTGTTCTTCTCGGGGTTTTGGCTCGCGGCCTTCGTCCTTTTTCCGGCAACCGGCGTGCTGCTGCCGTTGCTCTCGCCGAGCCTTGCGTTCGCGCTGGCGGCTGCCGGCGGAAACGCCTACTGGCGGGGCCGCGCCCGCCGGCAGAGTGCCTTCATCCAGCAGGCCTTCTCCCGCTTCACCTCGCCAGCCGTCGTCAAGGAACTGGTCAGCAATCCGGAACGCCTGAGGCTCGGCGGAGAGAAACGCGAAATCAGTTGCCTGTTCACCGACGTCGCCGGCTTCACCTCCTGGATCGAAGGCTCCGACCCGGAAGTCGCGCTGGCGATCCTGAACGGCTATCTCAACGAGATGTGCCGGATCGTCTTCGAACACGATGGCACCATCAACAAGATCATTGGCGATGCGCTGGTGGTGTTCTTCGGAGCGCCCGTCCCCCAGCCTGACCATGCTCTGCGCGCGGTGCGCTGCGCCCTCAGCCTCGACGCGTTCGCCCGCGCGTATGCCCGCGATCGGCGGGTGGACGGCATCCCTTTCGGAGATACGCGCATCGGCGTTCATACCGGCGTGGCGGTCGTGGGCAATTTCGGCGGCGACCGTTTTTTCGACTATACCGCTTACGGCGATACCGTGAACACCACGGCCCGGCTGGAGAGCGCCAACAAACACCTCGGCACCCTCGTCTGCGTCAGCGAGGCGGCGGCAAGGCGTTGTCCGGAGATTGCCTTCCGGCCGATCGGGTGTGCCATCGTCGTCGGACGCACTGAGCCGATCGGCGTGCTCGAACCGCTCGCCGCCGGCCGGTATACCCCGGAGCGGGTTGCGAAATATCTTGAAGCATTCACCCGTATGCAAGAGCATAATGTTGATGCGCTTCAGTTATTTGAGGAGCTTTTGCAGTCCGACCCCGAAGATTCCCTTGTGCGCTTGCATGAGCAGCGCCTCAGGAGCGGCGAAAGCGGCACCGTTCTTCGCCTGACGGGCAAGTAGACATAAACAATGGCACTCCGGGAGGGGCACGATGGTTCGGCCGGCGGCAGTATCGTTGCTCTTGATGCTCATTGCCGGAATTGCGGGAGCGGCGGGACGCCAGCTCATTATTATCGACTCCAATGTACCCAGGCTGACGCCCGGCGCGATCGTGGAGACCAGCCAGCCTCTCGCCTTGTCCAAAGGCGAGCGACTGACCCTGGTCGGCGACGACGGCATGATCGTCCACCTTCAAGGTCCCGCTTCGGGGCCGCCGGCAATCGATGACGCGGCGCCTGCCAGAGATGACGGCGTCGTGCACGCCTTGTCCCGTCTCTTCTCCAGCGACGTTGCACCTCCGACGAAAGGCGGCTGGGGCGGCTTCCGCGGCGATGACTCCTCGCAAGCTCGCGACTCCGGCCCGGGCGATGTCTGGGCGTGGAATGTCTACCGGTCGGACAGCATCTGCGTTCCGGCGGGGACAGAGCCCTCGTTGTGGCGCCCCGATGCGGCCGGCGAGCAGAGCGTCGTTGTGCTGCACTTTTCAACCGGCAAGGAGGCGGAGGTG
>DAIQPV010000362.1:0-2635 GCA_036787145.1 Rhodospirillales bacterium | reverse complement strand
GGCCGCGATCTGGCGCTTTCACTCCGCCATCCCGACGTCTTGTCCGCGGTCGCGGCGGTGCTGGCCGGCTCGCCGGCGGTGACCCAGGAGATCACCCTGCCGGCGCCGGTTCCGCGGACCTTCACACTCCATGCCGGCACCCTCTATGCCCGCACCCTCACTGCCGGTTCCCTTCGCGGGGACCCGTCCCCGGCATGGCAGGCTGCGAAAGTCCCGCGAGTCATGCTGGTGCTGCGCGATGAGACCCGCACCAAGCGCGCCGAGCAAAGCCGGGCGGACTTCGTCGCCAATGCCAGTCACGAACTCCGCTCCCCGCTGTCGGCCCTGATCGGTTTCATCGAAACGCTGCGGGGACCGGCCAGCGAGGACGCGGCAGCCCGCGATCGCTTTCTGGTGATTATGCAGGCAGAGGCTCACCGGATGGCACGTCTGGTTGAAGACCTGATGTCTTTGACACGGGTCGAAATCAATGAGCACGTCCCGCCGCGACATCGCGTCGACCTTGCCGAAGTTCTCTCGGTGGTCAGGGAGACACTGGCTGTGCGCGCCGAACAGCGCCAGATGACGCTGCTGCTCGATTCACCCCCTGATCTCCCGCAGGTGATCGGCGAAACTGATCAGCTCATCCAGGTCTTTCACAACCTGGTGGAAAACGCGGTGAAGTATGCGCGCACGGGAACAGAAGTAAAAATCAGCGCCTCTCCCATCGATCGCCTGCCAGGAACGCAGGCCGCAGGCGTCAAGGTGAGCATCGCGGATCACGGTGACGGCATCCCCATTATCCACCTGCCGCGCCTGACCGAGCGGTTCTACCGGGCGGATAAGGGGCGCTCGCGCCGCTTGGGTGGGACCGGCCTCGGCCTCGCAATCGTCAAGCATATCCTGAACCGCCACCGGGGTCGCCTGAGCATAGAAAGCGTGGTCGGCGAAGGCAGCACCTTCACCGTCTTCCTCCCCGCCCCACCGCCTGCGAGGAGCGATGGCGAGGGGGAGCCTGCGCCCGATCCCCCCGGAGCGTCATAAAAACGTAATCTCTCTGTCACATTACAGCAGTCAACACCAACTAGAGTGTCTGCATCGGGAATGCGCCGAACGCATCGCGCAAGTGCGCGTGCGCCCATCGGATCGGAAAAAAACCGGGAGAATTTCGATGATCAGGAAGTCTCTGGCCCTGGCGGTTCTCGCGACCGCCGTGACGACAGCTGCCGCCGAAGCACGCGATCAGATACGCATTGTGGGATCCTCGACGGTGTTTCCGTTCTCGACCCGCGTTGCCGAGGAATTTGGCCGAACCACCAGCTTCAAGACGCCGGTGATCGAGAGCACCGGCACCGGCGGCGGATTTAAGCTGTTCTGCGAAGGGGTCGGCATCGATACTGCGGATATGTCCAACGCATCGCGGGGCATCAAGAAATCGGAAGTCGAGACGTGCGCGAAAAACGGCGTCGCCGAGATCACCGAAATCAAAATCGGCTACGACGGCATCGTTCTCGCGAACTCGAAAGAGGCGCCGCAGCTGTCCGTGACCCTCGAACAGCTGTTTCTGGCACTGGCCAAGACGGTGCCGGACGGCAAGGGCGGCCTGATCGACAATCCGAACAAGATGTGGAGCGACGTTGATCCGTCGCTTCCGGCCAAAAAAATTGAAGTTCTGGGACCGCCGCCAACCTCGGGCACCCGCGATGCGTTCACCGAACTCGCCATGGAAGGCGGATGCAACAAGATCGCGGCGCTGGCGGAACTGAAGACAACCGACGAAAAGAAGCATAAGGCGGTCTGCCAGGGCATTCGCGAGGATGGCGCGTTTATCGAAGCGGGGGAAAATGACGTCCTGATCGTTCGCAAGCTCGAGGCCAACAAGAATGCTTTCGGAATCTTCGGCTACAGCTTTCTCGACCAGAATCGCGACAAAGTTCAGGGCAGTCTGATCAATGGTGTCGAGGACAGCTACGAAAACATCTCCTCGGCAAAATACCCGATCTCCCGTTCGCTGTTCTTCTACGTCAAGAAGGCGCACGTGGGCGTGGTTCCAGGGATCAAGGAATACATTGCCGAGTTCACCTCCGACAAAGCCTGGGGACCGGACGGCTATCTCGCCGACAAAGGCCTGATTGCCATGCCGGATGCCGAGCGGGCCAAGTGGCGGCAGCAGGCGCTGGCGCTTGTCAATAACGTCGGTATGTAGACGAACCCTGTCGTCCGGCTGCGACCGAAAAGCTCCGCGGTTGCAGCCGCCGGTCCGGCGGATTACCGTCGCCCGGCCATCAAGCCGGACCGGTCCGCAAAGCCGGTCGGGGTCATCGCAATGCAGCTTCTTATTCTGATCATCACCCTGATCGCGCTCTCGGCGATCGGCTATTATCTCGGACGCGCGCGCGCGGTTGCACAGACGGCGGGCCGTCCCGGCACCCTCCACTCGCTGCCGGGCTACTACGGCTGGTACGTCGTAATCTGGTGCGCCGCGCCGGCGGTTCTTCTCCTGTTTGCATGGCTCGTATTGGAGCCGCCCGTGACGCGGGCCATTCTGGTGGACAGCCTGCCGCAGGCGGCACGCGGATTGCCGCCGGAGCAGTTGGGACTACTGCTCAACGACATCCGCAACGTCCTGTCCGGCGACGTCCTGACGCGGGCTATC